>DMTJ01000427.1 GCA_003477185.1 Lentisphaeria bacterium | reverse complement strand
GTGGCGGCAGCAGCCGCTATACCAAACGACTGAAGGTCAAGCAATTGGTTGAACAAGTGAAGACGATCCCAGGCATGCGTTATGTCCTATTCAACCTGTCCAACGGTGCAGATGGAAGTCTGTACACCGCGCCTCATGCCGTATTATCCAACGTCACCCCCGGTGTATGTCCTGAGCGGGATGTATTTGTAGAGCTGGCAACAGCCTTTCAAGCTGAGGGCTACAAGGTTCTTGTGTACATGGCCACAGAAGGTCCGGCAAAGCTCAAGCATGGCCCCGTTCATGAGACAGCTGCTAAGCGAATTGAAAACTGGAAAGCCTGGGTGAGGGAGGCGTATGGCAAAGATGACGTCGATACCCTGAAACAAGCATACGCTGAAGTCATTGTCCGGGAATTTGCCCAGCGCTATGGCACCAAGATTGACGGTTGGTGGTTTGACCATGCCTCGTTTGGAAACATCGAACTGATACACAAAGAGGTTACGCGCGGCAATCCCAAAGCAGTGGTTGCGTTTAGTCGAGGGCCACTGGGAATCACGGTGAACAGTAATCCGGATTATGAAGACTACACCTTTGGTCATCCTACTCCTTTGAGAAGAGTCCCTGCCAGTTCGGACAAGAATCTTCCGATGGTCACCTCCATCGAAGAATCAACCAATGGCTTCCTTATTAAGGATGGGAAGCCAAGCTTGGGGCACATGTTTATGCCGATGAAAAATAGATGGAACAGCGGCGCAGATGTGGTATGGGAAGAGGAACAGGCCGTGGACTGGATGCAGCGAGTTTTGACGGCAGGAGGAGCCTGGACCTGGAATGTGCCGTACAATGACAAGACCTCACAACTTGATCCGGAAGCTGTCGACTTTGCCAAACGTGTCGGCTCGCAACTTCAGTAGGAGAGCATGAAGACAAGAAACAAGACGGTTGACGCGAACGGCGACGCGAACGGATTACGATTTGGGCGATCTGTCAATCGTTCACTCCCGCTGAGCGGGATCGCCGCTATCGTCCACCGAAACCAATCCACCACATCCAAGAAGGACGCATGGTGAACAAATCACACCGCCCAGAGTTCGCGTGGGATCGCATTCCGCTGTATATGCACGTCCGTAAGAACACCCAGTTCACCGATGACGAACTGGCGTTCATCAGTCGCTTTCCGATAGTGACCTTCGAGAAAAGCACGGGGATCACCGAGTATGGCTCTTCCGAAGCCGGCACCCGTGAAGCAGCAAAGGCAGTTAAGGCGCTTAATCCAAAGGCTAAGGTCTTGTTCTACTGGAATGTCATCGTCTGGTACAATCTCTATGCCGCGAATGAGGAATTGCCTCAGATAGAGAACTGGTATGTACGAGGTTCCGATGGGGAGCCGTTTCTCATTCGTGGTACGCAATACACCTATGACCTGCGCGACAGGGAGTTCCGTGATTGGTGGCTCCGGATCTGCAAGGCCGAGGTTCAGAACCCGCTGATTGACGGGGTCTTTATCGATGGTAACATCAAGGCGCTCTATCCGCCCTTCCTGGAGCAGGCAATTTCACCCGAAGCAAGTGCAGAGTATCGGGTGGCCTACGATGAGACAATGCGCGAACTCAGAAAGGCGATCGGCCCCGATAAGCTGATGCATGCGAACATTCTGCGCGGCCTCTTCTCTGATACGGGGCTCGGCCATCTGCGGGCACATTTTGACGGGTCGTACCTCGAGTGCGTGGAGACGGTCATGGATGACTGTTCTTACGAAGAGTACGTGACACGGGGCATTGAGGCGGCTCGAAAGGCTGCTGAGGAAGGCTTCATGATCACATTCCACATGGGGCCCAAGGCAGTCTTGCAGAGCGACCTCAAGAGCAAGAAGATCATTGTCGACGACTCCTTCAGCGGCAAATCGATCGAAAAGGATCAGGAGCAGGCGCGTTTCAAGTATTGCCTGGCGATGTTCCTGATTCTGGCCGGCGAGTACAGCTACTTCAATTTCACGCCAACCTACGCGGCAGATGGCAACGATACCTGGCGGCGTTGGTATCCCGAATACGACAAGCCCCTGGGGTCGCCCCTGGGAGCGGCAACCCGCGACGGATTCATTTTTACCCGTGAATTCCAGCACGCCTCTGTTCACCTCGACCTGACGGCCCGCGAAGGCAAAGTCGCGTGGAACTAAGGGCAGACCACGCGCATCCGCAGGCACTGTGAGATCGGTCCACGCGAACAGATTACGCGAAGGAATTACGGGTCGAGCGGCCACGGAATTCAGTATCAACGGAAAACGAGTGAACAGTGCCTGCCAGCAGCGTTGCCGGCTCACTGCGAGGCGGTGCCGTTCGAAACGATTCCAGAGTCCCGCGCCGGTAATCAGTCCCGATATACCCAATTGGCACGCCCCGGGCACAGCTGAGTGAGCGGACGCCAGCTCTTGCCGGTAAGGCGCCAGGCCCGGAATGTCTGCGGCTGATGCAGGTGGGAAGGCACTAATGACTGGCGTGGCCGCGACTGGCGCCGGGGCCAACACGCCGGCCAGGTCCCAGCCCACCTGCGGGAACGGCGCCAGGCCGGGCTCAACCCGGCCCTAGAGCCCCAATACCTGCCGCTAGGGGCTGAAAACCAGATAGCGGATTCCAGCTTCAGGGTCTCACGCTGCATGCGAGGTGGCCTGTCACGGCACCGTTCGCCAAAGGCAGGCGAATATTTTCATGCTACGAACTTCTGTAGACGCTTACTCTATCGGCGGTTATTTGGCCGGCGCCGACTGCCATGGCGCTCGTAGACTCGCTGACACTCAGCTTGTGCTTCCGGGCCACGGCGCCTTGCGTAGACCTCCCGCTTTGCCGCTGCAATCGCTTCCTGGTGATTGACAATCGGTGCCGGATAGGACTTCCCAATCAGACAACCGGTCTTGACCTGCTCATCGTGAGACATGCGGTGGGGCTCTGCGATATGTGTATCGGGCACTGCGGCCAACTCGGGGACGTAGCGTCGTACAAACTCGCCGGTTGGGTCATGGTCGACAAGCTGTTTGGCCGGGCTGTAAATACGAACAGAGTTGATCCCGGTAACGCCTGACTGCATCTGGAACTGCGTGTAGTGGATGCCTGGTTCGTAGTCCAAGAAGTGTCTTGCCAGGAACCGTGCTGTCGGCCGCCAGTCAAGCCACAGATGGTAGCTGGCAAAGGAAACCAGCATAGCTCTCATGCGAAAGTTGAGCCAACCGTGTTGCTGCAGGGCACGCATACAGGCATCGACCATCGGATATCCCGTCTGCCCTGCGCACCAGGCATCGAACAGGGAAGTTTGAAAGGAATCTTCGCGCATGCCATCGTAGATTCGGCACATGTTTTGGAACTCGAGTTCGGGCTCGTCCTCGAGTTTCTGGATGAAGTGGCAGTGCCATCTCAGTCGTCCCTGGAAGCTCGAGAGCGACTGCATCCAACCCGCTTTGCGCTGTTTGTCAGCTCGCAACTGCTGCTGGCGCTGTCGAGTACGCTGGTAGATGTCTTTCAGCGAGATCGCCCCCCAGGCGATGTAAGGACTCAGGCGACTGCAAGCGGACCAAGCTGTAGCCGGGCTGGACATTCCTTTGCGGTATTCTAGGCCACGGTCATTGAGGAAAGATGCGAGCAGAGACAATCCGGCATCTGTACCGCCACGCTGCACAGCCGATCGGCCCGGAGGCAGGACATCAAGCCCTGTGAGTGCGGGAAAGCCAGGACCAGCGACCGCTCTACCCGAGCATGGTAAGCCAGGCGCCTTTGGCAACTCAATTGGGGCGGCAGACATTCTGTCCAGCCACTTTCTGGACCAACCGTCTCGGCTGTAGGGGCCGCGAATCACGCCATTCTGGGGCGTTTCAACCCACTCGACTGCGTGTTGCCGGCACCACGTGCGAACAGCACGATCCCGCACGTAGGTAATCATCTCACCGGTTTCTTCATGACTACGAAGCGTGCTGATCTTCCCGTAGTCGGCGGCGATCTGTTCGAGAGTATCCGGCATGGACCCATGCCGGACATGGAGAGAAAGGCCGAGTTGGATGAGGCTTGCATGGAGATCGCGGAGGCAATCTACAATAAATCCCCTGTGCAGGCGGTCGAAGGTGTCCGCACTGATCAGCGCCGGTTCAAACACAAACAGACATAGGATTGGATCACCCGACTTAATCGCCTGCCTGAGCGGTTCATGATCATAGGCGCGCAAATCACGCTTAAACCACACAATATTCACTGTTTCTACCTCAACTTCGGAGAAATAGCCTTGGGACGACTAGGGATCGCCGTGGTCCCGGCAAGGCGTAACCCGGGTGGCGCGAGAGGATGCTG
>DMTJ01000029.1 GCA_003477185.1 Lentisphaeria bacterium | reverse complement strand
CGCAGGGCGCAGACAGGCGCTTATTTCGTGGCAGTTCGAAGGAGAGGCTGGTCTGACAGAATGTCTGAAACGTCGCGATCGGTGGTGGACCAGCAATGTCTTTGTTTTTGCGAACTCCGGAACATCGGTTGGGGTGGTGAATCGGCTGTGTCATGAGGTCGCAGAGGCGACGCCGGTGGCCTTTATCTTCGAAACCAAAGAATAAGAAGGCTAGGTCTAGGCAGCCTCGCCCTGCCCAGAAGGCCATAGAAGTGCGGGCAAATTGCACAGGTTTAATTGCAAGCGGGGAAAGCTTTGGTACGATACAAATATGGCTTCACTCTGCACTCTCACGGTCCTTCCCTTGAAAAGAGCACTTACCTTCCTCTTGCTGGCGGCCCTCGCCACCGGTTGCGCCACAGTACCGATGACGAATCGTCGCCAATTACGTCTGGTCTCTTCGCAGCAAATGGTCTCACTGAGCGCGGTGCAATACCAGGAGGTGCTGGAGACTGCCAAGCTGGTAAAGAGCGGCTCGCAACTGCAGCAGGTCCAACGGGTGGGGCACCGCATCACGGATGCGGTCGAAGAGTATTACCGGGAGGAAAAGATCCCGCAGAACTTCAAGTGGGAGTTCGCCCTGATCGACGGCGAGCAGGTAAATGCGTGGTGCATGCCGGGAGGGAAAATTGCGTTTTACACCGGAATTCTTCCCATCTGTCAGTCAGACGCTGGCGTCGCGACCGTGATGGGGCATGAGATCGCTCATGCCATGGCTGAGCACGGCAACGAACGATTCAGTCAGGGCTTGCTGGCGCAGTTCGGGACGGCGGCCGCGAATGAAGTACTCAAGGAGAGGGACCCGAAGACTCAGCAGCTGTTCGCGACTGCGATTGGCCTGGGAACCCAGGTTGGGGTATTGCTGCCATTCAGCAGGCTTCAGGAGAGCGAAGCGGACCAAATCGGCTTGATGTTGATGGCGCGTGCTGGCTACAACCCAGAAGCGGCGGTATCGTTTTGGCAACGAATGAAGGAGAACGCGAACGGCAAACAGCCTCCTGAATTTCTTTCGACGCACCCGTCTAATGACCGACGGATCGAGGAAATCCGAGCGATGCTGCCAAAGGTTCGCCGTTATTACACAGAAGCTGAGAGCACCGAATAATGAAACGACGAAGCATTGGCCCGGCATTCGAGCGTTGCCCTGCAGAGAAGATTAATGATTGGGGAAACAGGAGCGTCCTGACCATCATTTCTTGCATCGCGGCTACCTTTGGGTTCTGGGCGATAGTGATCTTCGTTGTCGATTATCTCGCACCGCTACTTTACCGTGGCGCTGACGAGAGCGTCGAGATTAGCTGGAATTCTAACGACGCGATTTTCGTTGCAGTGAAGATAGTGGGCGCAATGATACTGTGCTATCTGATTGCACGCAGCAGGAAGAGCAGATAGGTCCGAGTACTGATACAAGCGAACAAGATGAGGAAGGAAAAATGGATTTGAGTCAAGTAGGAATGATCGTGTGCCTAGGCATCATGTTGTGGGCACGTTCAAAAAGCACCAGTTCTCGAGCTGCCTGGGGCCGTCCTGTGGCGGCCATATTCGGACTACTCTCCTTGGGGCTAGCGCTGTCGTCTGTGGTGCGATTTCAGACCAAGGACAGTAACGAGCGAGAGGATTTGAAAAACAAGGAATCGTTCTATCTGCATGCTGCCTATCTGCGGACTGGGCAGTACCTGGCCAAGAAGTATCCAGGCAAGAACGTCACCGTGTTCGCGTATCCGGAGATGGAGTACAACAAGGATCGCCAGACCATCATGCTCACCGCCCTCAAAGATGGGCTGGGCCTGGACGCGACGCTGAAGGATGTCATCTATTTTGAGCTTCCGGTCAGCGAGGACGAGTTGGATATGATCCCGTTCGAGGAGATGATGATCACCGGCGAGGAGTTCGATAAGAAGGTGCAGGATAACTTCGAGACGGACGTGATTGTTTCCTTCGTCCCGGTTCCGATTGATATCGCGAACATGGAGTATTTTATCCAAGATGTGGCTTCTGTTGGGCCCAAGCTGTGCCTCACGTTTAGTGCTGTGTATGAGCTGAGCAATCTGCTTGCTGCAGACCGGCTCGATTCCGTATTGTGCTACAATCCTGATTTTAGGTATCAGCTCAAGGCCCCCATTCCGGAGAGTTTTGACGCCGCGTTCGCAGAGCGTTACTTGATCGTGACCTCGGAGAATGTGCGGGCACTGGCCGAGAAGTACCCGCGGTTGCTTTCCGAGATCAAGGTTGAAGAAAAGCCTTTGTACGAGGACTAGAAATCTCGCATAAAGACTCGAACCCGAGTGAGTCGCTTTACCGGGTTACGATCTCGGCAAACGACTGGACGGCGGCGTTTATTTCGCGCGTGCTTTGTACTGCGGACCTCGCACCAGTTCAGGTAACCGACGTAGACACGCGGTGCGCAGTCCTGTCCCTTTACGCGGACGACGAAGCACGGGGGGCGGCGTTGCACGAGCAGGTCACTGCACTGTTGGCTGGCAGCGATGGGCTGGGCACCGACGGTTATGAGATTAGCGCCCCTGAATATGTTCCGCCTGTGGATTGGGCCGAAAGCTGGAAAGAAAACTTCCCGCCGATTCATGTCACGGATCGTGTGCTTGTGGTGCCGCCTTGGATCGAGCCTTCGGAAGACGTGGAATGTACGATTATTTTGGATCCCGGGATGAGCTTTGGCACTGGTCACCACCCAACCACGCACATGTGCCTGACTATTCTGGACCGTCTGGCGCGTGAGCGGCCGGGGTTGAGCCTGCTGGACTGCGGCGCAGGGTCGGGCATTCTCTCCATCGCTGCCGCTAAGCTGGGCTACCGTGAGATTTTGGCGCTAGACCACGACGCACACGCTGTGGACTGTGCCCGGGAGAACGCACAGACCAATGGCGTATGTGAGCGGATCACCGCGGAGTGCGTAGACTTGTTGGAAGCCGAGCAGCTGCCGGCGAGAGATCTCTGCATGGCCAACATTCTGGCCAAGCCACTCGAAGCGATGGCTCCGCTAATTGCGGGCTCAATGCCGGCGGCCGGCCTTCTGGTGCTTTCGGGCTTGCTCGACGATCAGTTTGCCGCTGTGACCGGTGCTTACTGTTCACACGGTCTCATGGTGTTGGAGCGGATGCAGCTAGATGGCTGGTCGTCGGGGATTCTGCAAAAGGCAGCCGCAGGGACAACTGCGGCGAGCAGCGACGATACTGGCGGATAATGTCTTCGCCGTATGCTGGCCAGTTGGGAGGAGGCTGGGGGCTTGTTGGACGGCCGGTCCTGATTGGGTTGGATGCTGGACTGTTTTGTCAACTTCACTGCCAAAGCCGTAATCTCGCGCACTATTTCCAGTGAATCTTTTAGCCGGTAGTTGCTGGCGCGACCAGCTCTGCGGCTAGCCCCTGTGTTCGGATGGCACGCCGTCGGAACGATTCTGTGTCTCTACCTCGCTTGCTGGTTGCGCTTCGAAGGGTAGGTCCACGCTGAGTATATGGGAATGTTCTGGGCGATGCTTCCCCTCGTGTTTGGCATCCGGATGGTCGCATTTTACGGTTTTGGCCTTTACCGTGGCATCTGGCGTTATCTGGACTTTGGTGACGCGGTCCCCATTAGCGTCGCGGTCGTGTTATCCACCGTGGTGTTTGCGATTGATCTGCTGCTCTGCCTGTTCTACTGTGTCGGTGGTCGGGGTGGCCTGCGTTTTATCCGAGAGACGAGCGCGATCGAACGGGCTTCGGCAGGCGAGACCATCGGCAGCGAACTGGTGCGGCAAGTCTTGCGCTATGAGCCAAGGCTGGTGGTGGCGGTTGATAATTGTGAGCCTTGCCTGTTTACGCTGTTGACGGAACTGGGCGAGGCAAGTGAGCTACGCACGGCGGCTGCAGACATACGGTTTGGCGATGAGATTGAACGTCTCATGACGTTCCATCGGATTGATGTTGGCTACCATGCTGCCGCCTACAAACACGTTCCGCTGATGGAGAATAACGTGGTTGCTGCGTTTCGCACGAATGTGCTGGGCACGCTAACGGTTGCGGAGTCAGCAATACGTTGCGGGTTGAATGGTATGGTCATGATCTCTTTGGATAAGGCGGTTCGACCTACGAGCATGATGGGAGCGACTAATCGACTGGCAGAGCAGATCCTCGCCCATCTGCCAACGGAGGGCCCTAGCTTTGTCTCTGTTCGGTTTGGTAATGTGCTCGGCAGTTCAGGAGCGAGGCTCGGTTACGGTCAAGACGAGGGAGCCCACGCGCTACTTTATGACGGTTTCGGAGGCGGTCGATCTCGTATCGCAGGCTGGTGTGCTCGGTGCCGACCGCGATGTGATGGTCCTGGAAATAGGCCAGCCGGTCCGGATCGATGATCTGGCACGACGGCTGATCGAATTGTCCGGGTTGATCCCCGATGTGGACAGCCCGATCACATATACCTGACTGCGGCCCGGTGAGAAGGAGCACGAGGAGTTGATCAGTCCCACTGAGGATGTGGTGCAGCATTGTGCGCGCTAGATCTGGCGCATTCAGATGCGTGAGCTTATTGTGGACCAGCGCTTGGCGGGCAGCAAGCCGGCTGAAGAGATGCAATCCGGTCAGCAATCGACTGTAATCTCACAGCGAGGCTGACTGGCTCATTGAACTCAAGAATCTCAGCGCCTGGATGCTGGTGGCGAAACCAGGTGCGCTGACGTTTCGCATAACGCCGGGTGGCAATGGTCAGTTTTTCGCTGAGCTCGGACATGCTGGAGATCGAGCCGGCAAGATAGTTGCCAATTAGCGGGTAGCCCAAGGCTTGGCGAGCGGTGGGGGAGGTGAGAAGGCCAGCCTGGATTAGCCCCTGGGCTTCCTCTATCCAGCCCGCATCCAGCATCGCGTGTACTCGCTGGCGGATCCGGAGATCAGAGTATTCCGGGGTGGGAATAAGAATGAATTGAGTGGCATCCGCTCTCGGCGCCCGGTCTGGTTCCGGCTGGGGAACAGAGCCGGTGATGCGCAGGACCTCGACAGTGCGTTGTAGGTGCCTGTGGTTGTCCCGACAGGCAGCGGCGCGCTCGGGATCTGCCGCTTCTAGCTCGCGCAGCAGGTTTTCGGGGCCTTGCATTTCGTACTGGTCTCGGACCTGCCGCTGAATCTCGGGATCGGAGGGACGAAAGGAGAATCCGTAAAGCACAGCTCTCGCGTACAGGCCGGTACCGCCACAGAGAATGGGCACGCGACCTCGTTTGCGAACTCCGCAGATTGCGGACTCCGCATCGTCCTGGAAACGTTGAACGTCGTAGCGCTCGGTGATATCGACGAGGTCCAGGCAATGATGAGGGATTTCCGCTCGCTCAGTCGGGCTGGGTTTGGCCGTGCCGATGTCGAGGTCGCGATATACCGCCATGGAGTCGCAGGAGATGATCTCGCCGTTCAGGCGTCGGGCCAGCTCCAAGGCCAAGGCGGATTTTCCACTCGCGGTCGGCCCGAGAATGGCGAGCAACTGGCTCATGGCGCAGTCGAAGGTTCCGGCGGCCGGCGCTTGGGGAGCACGGAGGTGAGGATGAGAACGGCAATGGACGTGCAAACCGCGCTGTCTGCGACGTTGAATGCAGGGTAGTCAAATACGTCGCGGTAGTGGATGCGGACGAAATCAATGACACCGTGTGGCCGTAGCGCCCGATCGATCAGGTTTCCGATCACCCCGCCCAGCAGCACCGTGAGCGCTATGCCGCGGGTGCGACGGTTTTCGGCCAAGGCCCGAAACTGCCAGATGATGTAGGCAGCGACGGCGGCGGAAATCAGGGCCAAAACCCAGGTGTAGTCGCTGAACATGCCCCAAGCTGCACCCTTGTTCCGGACGTGGACAAGGTCCAAGATGTCGGGAATCAGGATATAGCTGCCATACTGCGAGAGCCGGTCGTCGCGGACGACCAGCTCCTTGGTGATCTGGTCAGCCACGACTAGCAGGGCTGTGAGCAAGGCGGGTTGAACGCCAAAGCGAAGCCACGGCGACTGGGAAGGGGCTGTCGGAGAGGTGGGATTGACGGCGTCGGTCAGGCTCTCGCCATGGGAGCCTGAGGCGTTGTCAGGCAAGACCGGCGTCTCGGCGTTCGTGTTGCTCCTTACAGGCAATGCACAGCTGGGCGAACGGAAGCGCCAGCAACCGCGCTTCACTGACAGGCTTGTCACAGTCTTTGCAGATGCCAAATGTGCCCTGGCCCAATCGGCTGAGTGCTGTATCAATGGCGCGAATGCGAGTTTCCTCTGCGGCCATCAACTTGATCTCGACTTCCTGGGTAAAGTTATCGCTACCCACGTCGGCAAGCTCTGCGCCAGGTTCATGATCACTCTTCAGGGATGCGTTGCCCAGTGCGCGAACCTCTTCGGTGAGTTGCTCCCGCATGTCCAGAAGTAACTTCTTGTATTTGGCGATGTCCACCTTGGATGTTGCCGATTGCTCCGACATCATTCTCCTTGCACGTATGGCACTGATTACTAGTTGTACGAAAACCGAACTATAGCGTTGTTTCGGCAATGCGGCAAGAACGTCCGCAAATGGCCGAGTTTTCTGCCTGATGAACATTGTTGCATTTCCTGGCAAGATCGCTAGGTTTGATGTTCCGATGATGGAAAACAGAGTCCGCATTGAATGAAACTTCATCGACAGCTATGCTAACTGCGTGAAGCCGCCAGCGCAGACACAGAAGAAGCACCAGTCCTTGAGCCCGCGATCGGCTGAGATTCTCGGCCTCCTTGTTGTTACCATTGCGGTGTTCGCAAATACCCTTGGTCATGGCTTCACGAACTGGGACGATCCGGAGCTGATCACGCAGAACGAGGCAGTTCGTTCCTTGAGTGCTTCGCATGTTCTGGCGGTGCTCACACCACAGCCGGGTGTGACCTACCAGCCCATTCGCGTGCTGAGCTACGCGTTGGATTATGCGGTCTGGGAGTACCAGCCGTTTGGCTACCATCTTACCAACCTGCTTTTCCATTGCCTGAGTGTGGGATTTATGTATCTCTGGCTGCTTGGCTTTCTGCCATCACTGCGTCTGTCATCGGAGCGGGTTACGCGCCATGCCGTAGTTCTGGCGACGGTGCTGTTCGCCTGCCATCCGGTGAACGTGGAAGCCGTGGCGTGGGCATCTTCGCGCAAGTACGTCCTGTTGGGTTGCTTCGGCTTCTCGGCATTGGCGCTGCACGTACGAGGGCGGCCTGTCGGCTGCTGGGTTGGTTTGCTACTGGCGGGACTGGCTAGTCCCTTTGCTGTGGTGCTTCCGTGGCTGATCCTGGCCGCGGATCTGGTGACGCGGCCCGTTGCGACTTGGCGAAAAACTCTGCGTGACGGTTGGAGGGCCTACACCGGGTACTGCTTGTTATCGTGCGGGCTTGCCGCGGTGCTATTTTGGGTGCTGAGCGCGGATAGCGGAGTAATTCACGAGCCGGCTGGTGGGGCGCCGGTCTTTGCGGGGCTCAGCTGGTTGGGTGCACTGCCGGTGTATGTACGAAATCTGGTGTTGCCGTTTTGGCTCAACAACCTCTATCCCCATGACGTGAGTGATTTGCTCTCACCGCTGCGGGTGGGCATGGGGCTGATTCTGCTGATGATTGTCTGGATCTGGTGCCGACGGGCGTTGGAGAACAAGAATAGGCTGCCGGTCTTCGTCGTTGTCTGGTTTGGCGTAGCGATTGCGCCGGTGTCAAATTTGGTGCCAATCTCCACCGTGGTCGCGGACCGATATTTGTACTTGCCGTCAATTGGCTTGTTCATCTGCGCGGCGGTTCGGATTGCGGAGTTCGCAGCTAGAGACCGTCGGGTCTGGGGTATCGTGGGCGTGATCCTGATTGCGATGCTTGGCTGCACGATCCGGCAGAGTGCTGCCTGGCGGAGCAGTGAGACGCTGTGGCGTGGCAGCCTCCGGCACTCTCCAGATAGTGCAGTGGCTGTGCATTCACTCGCACATTTTTATCGTGAGGCGGGCGATGTCGCGCTGGCAAGGACGCTGTATCGCCAAGCGATCGCGCAGCGAAGCGGCTATTCGAGGGCCTATTTTAATCTTGGGATGCTGGAAGACCAGGTGGGCAACTCGGAGCTTGGAATCCGTCGTTATCGGCAAGCGCTGCTCAGTGATCCGACAGCCGACAGTGCGAGGCTGAACCTCGCGGCGGCATATCTCGCAGCTGGACGGGCTGGGCAAGCGGCGCAGGTCGTCCGTCGTCTGGTGGAATCTCAGCCAAGGCATGGCGAGGGTTGGTTCCTGGCCGGGCTGGCTGCGCAGCAGCTTGGCCAGACTCAGGAGGCTGAGACTGCGTTTTCTACTTGTCTGGGGCTTGACCCCACGCACGGAATGGCGGCCTTCAAGCTTGCTACCAGTTTTCACCGCCGCGGGGTGCCTGATCCTACCCTTTCGCTGTACAAACATGCCATTGCTCAGTTACCCGAGTACGCGCCAGCCTGTTTCAATATCGGCTTGCTGCTACAGGCAATGGGGCAGCAAGCCGAAGCATGCCGCTACCTCCAGCAGGCCTATCGGCTGGACCCGGACGATGACGGCATTGTTGCCGCTTGGGCGTTGTGTGTGCCTTCCGCAAAAGACTGAGCGTGGTCCTAAAGTCGTGGGCGTGCTTGTATTTTCGCGCGAATTTCCGTATTCTTAGAACGGCTAGCTCCTCATCCCTCCTGTCGAAGATGTACATGTCCTTCACACTCGCGAGACTCTCGCCTCTTTTTGCCGCCCTGCTGTTCCTGACCGGTTGCAACCCGCTGCACCTGCTTAAGGATCCCGGTGGCGATGTGAAATTTCAGGTCAAGCGGATGGGGAACGCGATTTCTAATGAGAAGTGGGATGTTTTGAAAGCGCTGCTGCACCGTGACATGATCTATGAGACGCATACCGGAAAGCGTACGGCAAAGGGGAAGGGCGCTGGCTGGTTCAAGCGCTCGCTGGACGCACTGCCTGACGGGCGCATGTCCTTCGAAACAAAACTTCACTCGGTCGATGTGGTGACTGAAGGTCGAATTTTGGCTGTTGTTGAAATGCGGCTGCGTATCAGGTGGGGCGCCTCCGACATGAAACACGTGTCGTGGAAGACAAGTCAAACTTGGGTCAAGGTGCCCCAAACTGGCGGGCGGCCGTGGCGCATGATCGAATACGTGGAATTGGATGAGAAGAGGGACAACTACGGGAAACTGTACGGAAAGATGGGGAAATTAACTGCAGGAGCGACGAAGACCCGTACAGGCACGACCTCGAGAGCTGCCAAGTCGTCCCAGCGTCCTACTGCTTCCGGGGGGATCAGTGCAACTGGAACAGGTCAGTCACAATTCAAGGTCAAGTCCAAGGTGCAGGGAAGGGTCAACGGCCTGTCTGCAAATCGAGATAAGGCACTCGAATAGCGGCGCTTTTGGGTGCGCCGCTATTTGGTGCGCAGGCATTGTCAAGTCCTGAACGAGTAGAAAATCGAAAAAGCCGTTGCGATTTGGGGTTTCTGCATTAGTGTACCGGTCTCAAAATTGTAGACTGTAACACGTTATTACCCTGAGGTTTTTATGGCAAATCTGCTGTACGTCCAGGCGAATCTGATTCAGAAACTCCGCCAGCACCCGGCAGTTCGCTTTTGGCAGCCGATTATCGAATTGTTTCCCAAGCGTAATGTTGCATTAGAGGAGCGTTCATTCTTCGAACGTGACCTAGAGCTTGAGGAAGGCAAAGTTTACGTGACAATCGACCTCAACTTTGTGTACTGCCGCAACAACATGGTCAGCTTTCTCTACGAGGACCAAGATCTCTCGTATCGCTTTACCGTTAGTAAAGGCGTATTGCGTACAGTCGATGGAAAGCAGTTCAACGCACTGATTGGTATGATTGGGCGAGTATTCTCCAGTACCGACGTAAAACTGCTCAATACCGACACGGTCTTTCACCCGTTGTTTGATGCCGTGCTGTTTGGTGAGAACGCCCCTCCATTGCCACCGCCAGAGGATGTTCCAGATCCGACTCTGCCTCCGGCAACTCTGCCCCCACCATCAGCTCCAAAGCCTCGCACCCCCAACCGCCCACCGAAGCCGCCAGCTGAAGTGGTGGCTCAGTATCCTAAGGATCTGTGCGAGAAAATTGTCCACATGAAGACGATCTCCAAAAAGAGCTACAAGTACGTTGCTGAGAAGCACAATGTGCCGGAAGAGGCCGTTCGGCAGATTTGCGCGCATTATGTGAATAGGAAGTAGCTTTGGCTGCTTCTTTTCTCGCTCCTGCTGTGTTCAGTAGCCCGCTAGGCGTCGCTTCTGCGCCTACCAGCTACGACTGGCTCAATGAACAGCGCTATAGCAGCGAAAGCCAGTGCGGCTGTGGACAGGGGCAGATTCCCGCCTGACTGAGCGCTGCCTTTCTGCTCTTTGAACCGCTTGGTGAGATTTTCTCTGTGCTCGAGTTCGGGAAACCGATAGACGGCGACATTGCGTGGGATGTTTACTGCAAACCAAGAGGCTGTCGTTTTCTCGGCCCCTTGCAGGCGGTAATGGCCAGGACGCAGTGCTGCGTCAAAGTGCAGGCCAGCGGCGAGATCAGCGAGCGGGAACCTAGCGCTGGGCCCATTCGGGGTATGGACCGTTAGCCCATCGTGGGCTGGACGAATGTCTTCGATTACGACCAATTCGCCGCAGAACGTGCTGTCTGGTCCCTCCTGTGCGGGAAGTACGGATGCGACCATTCGGTGTAATAAGGCAGGCCATATTTCGCTTGCATACAAGGGATGCTTGCCAGCCAGGACGGGCACGCCGCAGAAGAGGACGTTCCCTTTGCCAACGCTACGTTGCGATATGGCGATTGAGCCGTCGCCGAACCCAAGCGTGGCTTCCTCCCGGTCCGATGGCGGATGATGCAGGCGTGGGCCATATGTCTGAGTCACAAGCTCGGCCCTTCCCAGCAGCAACCACTGCCCTCCTAGGCGATTGCCGATTGCCACTAGCTTCTCCGCGTCATGGCTTACCGCGATTCGAGCTGGCAGCAGCCGCATCCCGTTGGCCTGCAGCCGTTCGAGATCCACCGCTGGATCTGGAAGCACCAGAAGCGCGCCACCGGAACCCACAAAACTTTCCAGCGCTGTCCAAAGCTCAGGTTGGCAGGCACCCTCGGCGCAGAAGACGACCATGTCGAACAATGGAAGGCGCGCTACTGGAAATCGACAGTCACTCATTTTGACTTCGTAGAGCTGTCTTCCACTCCAAGCATTGGGCGCCAGCGCCAGGCGCGTGACCATCGCGGTGGAGATCGCACTGCTTTCCGCCTCGCCGATGATCAGGATGCGCCGAGAGGGCTGTACAGGCAGTACGAGATGCCAGACATTATCGGCAGGGAGGGCATCTTCAGTTTCCAGCCGAAGCGTAAGCGCCAGATCTCCCTCCGTATCCGGGACATAATCAAACGTGATCGTCGCGGAGTCCGCAACGCCGCGTCTGGCAACGACTTCACCATTGTTTTCAAGCGCAATGCGGGTGCCGGGTGGAATCACGCCGCCTACTTGCGCGGTGATACTCAGCGGTTGGCCTTGGATCGCGTGCGGCTGGGCGGCAGATGCCGCGAGAATGTAGGCATTGTCTTTGCGCGGGGCCAGGGCGACGATTTCCAGCGTGCAGCCTTCGGGCGCTACGTAGTCAGCGCTGGTCACGTGTTGGTTGAGATCTGAAATCAGCACGATTCTGCGAGGAAGGTCCGGGGCATCGCGTCGCAGTATCTCGGCAGCCTGGCGAATTGCGGAGTTCGCATTGCCGAGCAGGTTGCGTGGCGTTAGGCCGGTGATGGCCTGGGCGACAAAGGGCAGGTCCACGCTCAGGCGCGTAGGGGGATCGGTGAGTGTCCCGACGGCGGCCTTGCTGCCGGGCGTCAGGCGCTGAAAAACCCTCGAGGCTTCGCGCCGGGCTCGGTCGATCTGACTAATGCCGGCGGTGGCCGAGGCACTGTAAAAGGCGTCATCGACCAGCAGGACCATGGCTGCCTGCTCGGAATACGTCTGGCCAAAGGGACTGTTGCGCCAGATGGGCCGGGCCATGGCAAAGACAATGAGCGCAATTACGGCGATGCGCAGGAGGAGTAGCAGGATGTTGCGAAGTTGGCGCGCGCTGTGGCTACGTTGGATGGCCATGCGCACGAATCTGGCCGTCGGGATCTCCACCAGCCGCGGGCGCTCACGCATGATCAGATGGATGAGGATGGGGAGTGCGACGCAGGCCAAGCCTGCTAACATTGCTGCGTTTTGAAGGAAAATGCTCATT
>DMTJ01000353.1 GCA_003477185.1 Lentisphaeria bacterium | reverse complement strand
ATCAATGACCACGGTCTGCGGGGTAACGAGTAACTCGTAGCTGGCCGGGGCACCGACATCGGCACAGGATTCCACGTCGGCTAGCCAGGCCTGGGCCGCTTCCCGTCCCAGCAGCCAGCGCAGCAAGTTCCCGGGGGCGTCGGGCGACTCGGTCTCCAAGTACGTCGGCAATAGCCCCAGGATACTCGCTGGATACACGTAAAAGGCAATGCTTTGGATCGATGAACGCGGCTCGGCTGGCTTCTCCTCGAACGAAAGAATGCGCCCTTGCTCATCAATCTCGACACAGCCGAAGCGATTGCGCACGCAGTCAATGGATCCGGTATCACAGCAGACGTTGGTGATGACACCGCTCTCCTCGAAGGTCTCGATCAGGTCTGCGAGGCTGAAGGTGAATAGCTTGTCGGCGCAGGTCACTAAGACATCGCCTGTGACGTTGGCTTGCTCGGCCGCGAAGGCGAGATCTCCAATACTGCCCAATCGGTCCTCATTGGTCGAGGTGCCATCACTCAGCACTTGGATCCGCGAGCAAGACAGATCATGCTCCTCGCAAAACCTATCCCCCCAGACAGTAAAATGCGCCAGAAAGCGCGCATTGGTGATGACGATCACGCGGTCGATCCTGCCGCTCTCGAGCATAGGACGCACCGTGTGATTCAACAGCGGCTCCCCACCCACGCGAAGGAGTGGCTTGGGAAAATTCGTGGTGTAAGGCGCGAGCCGCGTCGCATAGCCAGCAGCGAGTACAATGGCGTCCATAGCGTTTTGGTCCCGAAGAGATCGCAACAGGTGTGACTAGTGCGACGGTGCGCGACCAGTGCAACTCCACCCCCTTGCGCCAACTTGACACACAGAGTACAACATATCTGAGATCACATCACCTTCAAAGAGCTGCGCATCAGCATTTTACGGCCTATAAGCTCATTTTGGCATCCATCCAGCTCATGGATTTATGAACCAGAGAAACCGTGACAGGAGACAAGCCATGAGTCCAGACAGACTAACAGATCGTAGTCGGGCCGCGCTGAGCGAGGCCCATGCCATTGCATTGCGTGAAAACCATCAGGCGATTGAGCCTGCCCATATCCTGCTTGCGTTGCTGCAGCAGAAGGACGGGCTGGCTTCGTCCATCCTGCGTCGTCTCGAAACGACGCCGGATGCGGTGGTGGCCGAGCTTCAGACAGCCATAGACGGGCTGCCACAGGTAAGCGGCCCCGGCGCGGGGGACTCGGTCCTGAGCCGAACTAGCAGCAAGGTCCTGGCGGTAGCCGATGCGCTGGCTCGGGAGATGGGCGACCAATATATCAGTGTCGAGCATTTGCTCATCGCTTGCTGCCGGACCGATGACAGCTGCAAACGCGCCTTGCAAGATGCCGGCGTCGATGAAGAAGCTATCCAAACTGCGCTGAAAGACCTGCGCGGTGGCCAGACCGTGAGCTCCTCTAATCCAGAAGCGACGCTCGAGAGCCTCGAAAAGTACGGAATCGATCTGACTGAACTTGCGCGTCAAGAACGGCTCGACCCAGTCATCGGCCGAGAAGAGGAGATTCGGCGGGTGATTCAGATCCTGTCGAGACGGCGGAAGAATAATCCGGTCCTGATTGGCGACCCAGGCGTGGGCAAGACCGCGATCGTGGAAGGCCTGGCTCGCCGGATCATCGAAGGAGATGTCCCCGAATCGCTCAAGGACCGTCGACTGGTGGCACTAGACATTGGTGCCTTGATCGCCGGGGCAAAGTTTCGCGGAGAGTTCGAGGAGCGGCTCAAGGCCGTGATCGAGGAGGTCACGCAATCCAACGGCGAAATCATTCTCTTTATCGACGAATTGCACACAGTCGTGGGGGCTGGCGCAGCCGAAGGTTCGATGGATGCCGGGAACTTGCTCAAGCCAATGCTGGCTCGCGGCGAACTTCACTGCATCGGGGCCACCACTCTGAACGAGTTCCGCAAGCATATCGAAAAGGATAAGGCGCTCGAGCGGCGCTTTCAGACCGTCTTGATCGAGCAGCCGTCCGTCGAGGACACCATCTCGATTCTGCGCGGGCTGCGCGAGCGCTATGAGGTGCATCATGGCGTCAAGATCAAGGATAGCGCCCTAGTAAGTGCAGCCGTGCTCTCCAACCGCTACATCAGCGAACGCTTCTTGCCCGACAAGGCCATTGACCTGGTCGATGAAGCCGCTGCTAAGTTGCGCACGGAGATCGACAGCCGGCCTCGGGAGATCGATGACCAAGTACGCCGTAAGATGCAACTGGAGATCGAGATCGCCGGGCTGGCACGCGATGAGGACGAGGTCTCGCGCAAGCGCCAGGCCGAGCATGAGGAGGAGCTGGCCAATGTCGACGAAACGCTCGACGCCATGCAAGCCCGTTGGGATGCGGAGAAATCCGAGATTCATGAGCTCCAAACTCTGCGCGAAGCGTTGGAATTGGCGCGTCGTCGACTGGCTAAGTTCGAGCGGGACTATGACCTCGGCCGCGCTGCAGAACTGCGCCACGGAACCATTCCTGGGATCGAGCAGCAGATCCTAGACTTGGAGGAGAAGTTTGCCGAGGGCGACCAGACCCGCTTTGTGTCCGAAGAAGTGAATGAGGAGCACATCGCCGAGATCATCGCGCGCTGGACTCACATCCCGGTCACGCGTCTGCTCAGCAATGAGCGCGAGAAGCTGCTGAACCTCTCCAAGCATCTGCACGAACGCGTGATTGCCCAAGAAGAAGCGGTCGATGCGGTGGCAGATGCCAT
>DMTJ01000442.1 GCA_003477185.1 Lentisphaeria bacterium | reverse complement strand
CCGCCAGCAACTCCGAACCCAAAGAGTCTTTCCCGCCCAGAACCCTCAAAACCAAGGTGGTCCCCCTTTCAATGCAAAAAGTGGTCCCCTTTTCCCCTGATGAACTCACTGCAAGCCTCATTTAAACGTGGCAAAATGCGCTCTTGCCACATCGTGGGCGAAAGCGAGCAGGCGCATGAGACCATGTCGTCTTTTTGTTATCACATATCGTTTTCCTTACATTGCCATACAAGAGCTCAATGATTACTCTACAGGTACACAACTTTGCCTTGTGCAAGCTGCAGGCCGCCACCAGGCGGACAACGACATATCGATAAAGATAGGAACCCTATGAACCCTCGCATTCTCACCATCCTCTTCACGCCCCTCATCGGGTCCCTGCTGGCCCTGACAGGGACGTCGGCAAGTGCTGGCATGTTCGATGATTTCAGTATCGACCCCAACATCACGACCGAATGGACGGAGTACGGGTATTACAATAACACGGACGCGACAACGCCCAGTTGGGACAGCGGCAATGGAGAACTGGATCTGAACAAGCCGACCGGCCTCAATGGCCTGGGTCTGTACCGAACTGGGATGGCACGAACCCCGACTGAGTCCGTGACCATGACCGTGAACTCCTTCAGCATGGCCTCCGGCGCTTGGGGTTTTATGGGGTTGATGCTCTCCACCATCCTTCAGCCAGCATATGTAGCCAATACGCCTGCCGGTTTTGCGGATACCTATACGTTGCGGCTGTCAGGGGTGAACACAACGGACTTTCGGTTTAAAGTGACGCGAACCTGGCGAGATGGAACAGGCGACTACGTCCTGTACGAGAGTCCCGCAGACATCACATTTTCCGGCCCTTATGCGCTGACCGTTGAGCGTGTCGGTAATGAGTACGTGTTCAAGGTCGACGGGGCGGCTATCTACACCACCGGCACCGCTGGGGGCGACTTCTACTCCACGGCTGTAAAGGATACGATGCTGTCCTACCAGATCGTGCTGGCCGGCGAAGGCGTGATCAACGCATCCGTGGATGATTTCGGAGTGCCCGGGGCCACTGCGGCGGATCAATATCAGCAGGTCGTCAACGTCGACGTCCAGGGCGGGAACCAGGCAGCGTATGCCTGGTCGGGCGGCGCGCCCGATCTATCCGGCAACGTGCATTGGAACCTGCTCAACACGGCCAACGGGTACAACGCTTCAAACCTGACCGCTTCCGACGGTACCACCGCCACAACAATCGACGTCAGTCTGCCAAACTGGTTCTCCACATTCGATGCTGGCAGCGAAGGTAATACCCTGCAGAGCGATCGCATCTATGACCAGGCTATTGGCGGCGGAGACGGCGTTGGGACCTTCACGATCAATGGCCTCGAGGCAGGCAAGTCCTACGACATCTACCTGTATACCGCCGGTTTCGAGACGGACTATACGATCAACGCAGTGACAAGGACAGCGACCAGTGCAGATGCAGGCGTGGTGCCCAGCTGGGTACAGGGTACACACTATGCACTGTTTGAAGGCATCAAGGGAGGGGCTGCTGTCAATGGGACGGCGACAAACGGGTCCAGCGTATTCTCCGTACTCTCCGGTATGCAGATCGCCGAGAAGAAGAAAGGCGTCGTAATTCTCATCAGGTAGGCGCGGCCACCGCTCAAGGGGATGAGAACGAGTTCGAGGCTCCATTTCGGAGCTCATCCATCCAACTCGCATTTCTTGGGGCTATCCCACTTTGCCTGGGTGCGGAATAACCAACGATCCCTGCCTTCAGGCCCCAGTGAACGATCTCAAATCTGAGGAATACGATGACTCCCGATACACTTCCCTTAGGCCTGCTGGATTATGCGGGATTCGCATCATTCTTTGTGGTGTTGTCCTTGATTGGCTATGTCAAAGGGCGCAAGGAGCAGGCAAGTTCCCAAGAGTATTTCCTGGCAGGCCGGAAGCTACCGTGGTATGTCGTGGGCTGTTCGTTCATTGCCTCGAACATCAGCAGCGAGCATTTTATCGGGATGATCGGGGCCTCGTTTATCTACGGCACCTGCATCAGTATGTTCAGCTGGGCCAACATCGGGGCATACAGCTTTCTGATCTGGTTGTTCATTCCGTTTCTACTGGCATCTCGCGTCTTTACGATCCCAGAGTTCCTGGAGAAGCGGTTCAACCCCGGCATGCGCCAATTCTTCGCGATCGTAACCGTGATCAGCAACGTGGTGGCGTTTCTTGCAGCTGTGTTGTACGGCGGCGCGTTGGCGTTGCAGAGCCTGTTCGGCTGGCCGTTCTGGCCAGCGTTGATCGGGCTGGCGATCGTAGCCGGGGCCTGGGCGATCTACGGTGGTTTGTCCTCGGTGGCCTGGACCGACTTCTTTACGGTCATCGTGATGCTGCTCGGTGGGTTCGCGGTAACGTTGTACGGGCTCGATATGCTGGGAGGCGAGGATGGCTCGGTGATCGAAGGCTTTCGGATCATGCTCGAACGCAATCAAGCAAAGGACGGGGTCTGGGCGGAGACGACCGCCCGAGTGGCTGAGCAAATCGGCCAGGTCGGTGCCTATAATCGCATGTCAGTGTTTCAGCCCGTCGCCCATCCAGTGGTGCCCTGGCCCAGCTGGATTTTCATCATCTTCTCGGTGAGTATCTGGTACTGCGTGTTGAACCAATTCATGATTCAGCGCGTGCTCGGTGCGAAGGATGAGTACCATGCGCGAATGGGCGTGGTGCTGGCCGGATTCATGCAGATGATCCTGCCGCTGATCATCGTGGTGCCCGGCATGATCCTCTTCGCTGCACAGCCCGAGATTCTGATGCTGCCCTGGGACAACGTCAAGCCCGAGGCAGACAAGGCCTACGTGGACATGATTCAGGCGCTGGTGCCCATGGGCTTGCGCGGGCTGGTACTGGCCGCGTTGTTCGGGGCCGTCCAATCCACGGTTAATTCGGTGCTCAACTCCACATCGACAATCGTCACATTGGACATCTACAAGCAGTGGATCAACCGCGATGCCTCGGACAAGCAAGTGGTGCGCGTCGGGGTCTATACATCAATCGGAATTCTGGTCATTGCCACTGGTCTGGGCGGGATGATCGGCAAGCTGGGCGGCGGATTGTTTGAGTACATCCAGGCCCTCTATGCCTTCTTTGCGCCCCCGTTCGCCGCCGTCTTTCTGCTGGGTGTGCTGTGGCGCCGGGTCAATGCCTTTGGCGCGACTCTGGCTGTGGTCCTCGGCTTTCTGCTTGGTATCAGCATCAAGGCATTCGTTCAGTTCGTACCGTCCCATCCGGCCTGGCTTGAGCCGTTCCTCAACCAGGCCGCACTCAACTGGGCATTCTGCCTGGTGGTCTGCGCTGTGGCCAGCCTGGCAACCAAGCCGCCACGCCCGGAGCAGGTCACATCCGAGTTTGTGTTCGATATGGGGCAGATCGCTGCCATGCGCGAGACGAGTCGGCCGTGGTACGCGAGCGTGTTGTTCTGGTGGCTGCTGTTTGCCGGCATGATGGCTCTGGTCATTCTGGCATTTTCCGGCATCATCACCTGGTAGGAGGAGACGCAGATGACGGTCAACCCGACGGACCGCGACCGCCAGGTATGGCAGGAAGAGTTTGAGGACTTTGTGCCAGAGCGCGTCTTTGATGCGCACATTCACCTCTACAACCGGTCTTGCCTGCTCCCGGGAACCAGGTTCCCGGCAACCTCGGTATGGCAGAGGTTTGGCGGCACATTCACCAAGCAACAGCTGCTGGAGTGGACCGCGGCCTGGCTACCTGGACGCGAGCTGAGCGTGAATCAGTTCGGCTATCCATTCTTTGATTCTGACCGGGACGCATCCGGTGTGTATGCAGGCGACGTAGCCGATAACCGACGCTTCTTTGGCATGGCCCTGGTGGCGCCGCGGGACAGCGTCGAGAGCGTGCGTCAGCGCGTGGTCTCAAACCGCCTGATCGGCTACAAGCCCTATCTTGAGTTTGTGGAAGGAAGGCCGAAGGCCGAGATCACGATTCACGACATGCTCCCGGCCGAACAGATGGAACTGGCCGATGAATTGGGGCTGGCGATCATGCTGCACATTCCCCGGCCCGGCCGCCTGGCCGACCCGGTCAACCAGATGCAGATGGTCGAGCTCTGTCAGCGCTATCCCAACACGCGGATCATCTTTGCCCACATTGGCCGGGCCTACTACCTGAGCAGCGTGACCGGGTTTCTCGATGGCATTGCAGCCTGTCCCAATGCTTATATCGACACCGCCATGGTCAATCACGAAGGTGTCCTGGAATACACATTTCGTACCTTCCCGCGCGACCGGATGCTGTTCGGCTCCGATGCTCCCATCGCCTGCCTGCGCGGCAAGTCGGTCGAGGTCAATGATCAGTACGTCTATTTGATGGGCGAAGACTACGCCATCGGCAACGCCATGTACGCGCCCGAGAATGCCGTGGCTTTCACCAGCTTTACCTACGAGCAACTGCGCGGCATCCGCCTCGCGGCCCAGCGCGCCGGCCTCTCCCGTGCGGAGATCGCAGACTTCTTCTTCGGCAATGCCGACAGTCTGTTCTCCGCCGTGGCGCAGCGCAATTACGGAGGGAGCGCATGAGTGTCCGGATGAACGGGAAACTTCAGGGCGAAACTGTCTTAACCGAAAGGACACTTTCTGGCTTCATGCCGGTTTGGGCGCGATGCGCAAAGAGGCCGAAGACCGTGCGAGCAGTGCGCAATGCCACTGATTTAAGCCGTCGTTGTGGGAGAAACGATGAACCAGGGAGATTCGTACGGCGCAGGTGCCCTTCG
>DMTJ01000457.1 GCA_003477185.1 Lentisphaeria bacterium | reverse complement strand
GCTGGTCTTGGAGAGAACACCATCGTGATCGTCACCAGTGATAATGGCTGCTCCAAGGCGGCCAGGATTTCCACCATGGAGGCAAAAGGGCACTATCCGAGTGCGCATCTGCGCGGCTCCAAGGCAGATCTGTGGGATGGCGGGCACCGGGTCCCGTTTATCATACGCTGGCCGGCTGGCGTGAAAGCTGGAAGCCAAAGCGGCGCAACAATTTGCCTGACCGATCTGATGGCTACCTGCGCGGACGTAGTCGGCGCGAAGCTGCCTGATACAGCCGGTGAAGACAGCGTCAGCTTCCTGCCAGCGCTGTCGGGCAAGCCGGTCCCCTCGACCCGCAGCGGAGTCGTTCATCACTCGATCAGCGGTCACTTTGGCTATCGCCAGGGCAAGTGGAAGCTGTTGCTCGCTTGGGGCTCTGGTGGTTGGACAGCACCGACGGAAAGAGGGGTTCCTGCGGGGAGCCCGATGGCCCAACTCTTTGATATGGACGCAGATCCTGGCGAAACGACAAATCTTTTCGCCGCGCAACCGGAATTAGCGAAGCGCCTCCTTGACCAGCTGACGTCGGATATTCAGCGCGGTCGCAGTACGGACGGGGCAGCGGCTAAGAACGACAGCGACGAGATCAATCTCTGGAAGAGCGGGCAGACTGTCTCCCCCGCAAGAGCCGCAGCCAAGAAACCCGCTAAGAAGAAAGCTGTCAAGAAGCCCCAGCCAACCGCAGGGAGAGAAAAGATGACCATTGAGCCAGATCGCGAGCTTGTGTACAAAACCGTCGGCAAGACCCAGCTAAAGCTGCACGTTTTCGAACCCAAAGGCCTTCAGCCCACCGACAAGCGCCCGGCTGTCGTCTTCTTCTTTGGTGGTGGCTGGAGCGCCGGTACCCCGAAACAGTTCTATCAGCAGGCCCAAATATTGGCAGATCGGGGTATGGTGGCGTTCTCCGCCGAATACCGCGTCAGGAGTCGGGACAAGACCACGCCTTTCGAATGTGTCAAAGACGGCAAGTCAGCGATTCGCTGGGTGCGCTCACACGCGGCCGACCTGGGCGTGGACCCAAACCGGATCGTTGCTTCCGGTGGCTCCGCTGGCGGACATGTGGCCGCCTGCACAGGCGTGATCAGGGACTGTGAGGAAGAAGGACAAGACCTGAGTGTCAGCTCTCTGCCAAACGCAATGATCCTCTTTAACCCAGTCTTGGATACGACTGAAAAGGGCTATGGCGCGAAGCGATTCAAGCCAGAGCAACAGACCGATCTTTCGCCCTGTCATCAGGTCAGTGCGGGCGTGGCTCCAACCTTACTTCTCCATGGCACCAAAGATACAACGGTCCCATTCGAAAACGCTGAACGTTTCGCGCAACGCATGAAAGAGGCGGGAAACGAATGCGTGCTGGTCCCCTTCGCGGATAGGGGCCACGGCTTTTTCAACGGCACTTTCTTTCGCCCCAAAAGTGATGGCACCGACTTTGATCAGTGCATGGAAGCCAGTATCGAATTTCTCACAAACCACGGCAATCTGGACACGAGCGGCGGCAAATAAGAGCGATGAATGCTCGACATAACGTGCCACTTCTTTACGGATTCATCCTCCTGGCGCTTATCCCTAGGGCTGTGATGGCAGACCTTCAGACCGGTTCACTGTTTACCGACCACATGGTGTTGCAGCGCGATCTGCCGGTGCCCGTCTGGGGAAGGGCCACGCCGGCAGCAATCGTTACGGTAGAATTCGCCGACCAGAAAAAGACGGCGGCCGTCGCTGCAGATGGCAAATGGATGGCTACGCTGGAGGCGATGCCCGCGTCCGTCGAACCGAGGACGATGACCATTTCGTCCAGCGCCGCCGATCTGGCGATCGCGTGCACAGACATTGTCGTAGGCGAGGTCTGGATTTGCTCTGGCCAATCCAACATGCAGCTCGGCGTGAAGGCCGTGCCGGAGGTAAAAGCGCTCATTCCGCGGGCCAAGAACATCCGCACGTTCGCAGTGAAGCGCAGCGTGGCGTTCACCGAGCAGGACAACTGCGACGGCACTTGGGTGGAGCGCCATCCCGATAGCGCCGTTGCGTGCGGCTTTGCTCAGTCTCTGCAGGTCGCTGCCGATGTGCCCGTGGGGATCATTCTCTCATGTTGGGGCAGTACCTCGATCGAGGCATGGATGCCGCGCGACATGACCGAAACCGTCCCGCATTTCAAGATCATGATGGACGAGTTCGATGCCAATACGGAGGCGCGCAGGAAGATCAGCGCAGCGTTGTCCGGACCAAGGCCGTGGAGCCGAGGCGAGGACGTCTTCATGCGCCGCCAGTCGAACATCGTCTACAATGCGATGATGCACCCGCTCGCACCCTATGCCTGTCGAGGCCTGGTCTGGTACCAAGGCGAGCGCAACACCCAATCGATGTTCGGCATGATCAAGAGCCCATGGTGGGCCCGGAATTCAGGCATGCTGCGCTACGGTGAGGTGCTACAGAAGTGGATGCAGCGTTACCGTCAGGCATGGAACCGCGAGGATTTTCACTTTCTCGTCGTCATGCTTCCCGGCTACGGCGGACTGGCCAAGACATCGCCCAAGGCACTGGCGGGGAGCCCTGCCGCTCATTCCTGGGCCTGGATGCGTGAGGCACAACTGAAGGCTCTAGATCTTGCGCACGCTGGCGTGGCGAACAGTATCGACTTGGGAGACGTCAAGAATGTCCATCCCCGGGACAAACTGCCCATAGGCCAACGCTTAGCGCTGCTGGCGGCCCGAGACACCCTCGGTCAGCAGATCGAAGCCCAAGGGCCAATCTTGAGAAATATAGAGCCCCGCGGCCAGGCATTAGTCGTTCATTTCGACCACGCCGCAGTCCTGAAGACCACCGACAGCAAGGCCCCCAGCGCCTTCTGGCTGGCGGACGACGCGAGACAGTGGGTCCAAGCCAATGCGAAGATCGAGGGGAACTCAGTGGTCCTACAAGCGCCTGATTTATCAAAGCCGCTTTACGTCCGCTACGCCTTTGTCGGCAAGCCAGCCGTCAATCTAGTCAATGCCGCTAATCTGCCAGCATATCCATTTAGAACCGACCACTTTGAGCCTCAACAAACCAAGAAATGATGAAGAACAGCGGAATACTTACCGGGCTCATCCTTGGCGTGCTATTTCCGGGCGCGCTTTACGCGGCCTCCCCCGTGGCAGGTCATGCCAAGGGTGGCATCGTCGTCGCGCTAGATTTCAGCGAGGGACCATTGCTCGTGGAGTTGGCTACCAAGAAGATGGTCATCCATGGGCTTGTCGCCACGGATGCGGAGCTGGACAAGACCCGAAGTTTCGTAAAACAGAAGGGGCTCTACGGTAGAGTTTCCTGTGACCGCTACAACGGCTCAGAATTACCGTATATCGACAATCTGATAAACGTCCTGCTCTGCAAAAGCACAGCTACGGTCCCCCCAAGGCGAATGAATGCGGGTGCTGGCCGCAGCACCCTCCTCGATGGCGGCAGTTCGGTGTTCGGCCTGGATCCATTCACAGGCGAGATGCTCCACAGAAAGATGATGCAAGGTCCCTATGTCGATCCAACCCGCAACTTTCCGCTCGCGGCGTCCAGTGGCACCTTCCAGCTGGAAGGCTTTAAGTCCGGTATCTTCTCAATCGCGGACAGCAAGCTCTTCATCCGGAACCAAGCATTCATGCCAGACCTGACGCCAGTCAAGCCCCAGGCGGTGAGGACGATCCATCTGATGGCGTCTGCTGGTTTCCTTAATGATTCGCCACAGCACCGTACCTATCGGACAGTCGATCAAGATCTCCGCTATGGCGGGGCAAGACGCGGTCGAACCCTGAAACCAACAGAAATCTATTCGATCTTTTCCGGAGACTTGGTGAACAGGAAGCCGACGGGCAACAAGAATGCGATTCCGAGCGTTGGTAAATGGGCAAAGCGCTGGAACGTCCCCACGCCTTTTGCAGGACATGCAATCGCCCGCTCTAGCAACACGCTGTTGGCCGCCGGAGTTCCCATGCTCAAAGACTATTACGCAGAAGACACGAATGCCTCCTACGCTGGCAAGAGAGGTGGGCTCGCCTGGCTGCTTGATGCCGAGAGCGGCGAGAAGTTGCAGGAAATCAAACTTGATGCTGCGCCGACCTGGGATGGTATTGAGATCGCGCGTAACAACTACTTCATCTGTCTAAAGGACGGTTCGGTCCTCTGCTATGCCGGCACGGAATAAACGAGAGATGAAAATTGCCTTCCTTTCCGTGTGGCTTCTCATGGTGAGTTTCGCCCTGGCAGACACCACAGCTACGGCGGACTTCTACGTATCCGTTGCTGGCTCCGATGACTGGTCTGGGACCTTGGCGCAGCCCAACGTCCAGCGCAGCGACGGCCCGTTCGCCACGCTACGCCATGCCCGCGACGCGGTTCGAGAACTGAAGAAGGGCAAAGCTACGGACATCCTGGTTCTGATTCGCGAGGGGACCTACCTATTTACGGAAACCGTGGTGTTTCGTCTGGAGGATTCGGGCGCAGGCGACGCCACCATCACCTATGCCGCCTACCCCGGAGAGCAGCCCGTCTTCAGTTCCGGGCGTGAGATCACCGGTTGGCAGAAAGCGGGAAAGCTTCCTCGGCTGCCGACGAAGTCAGACGGAAAGGTCTTCGTGGCGGATGTCTCTGGACGATTCTACACCCTCTTTGATCGTGCAGGAATGCTGCCCCGCGCACGGTCGGCCGGCTTTATTCCGCTTGAGGGCGGGAGTCGCGACACACTTCATTTCCCCCGAGGAAAGCTCAAGGATTGGCCTAATCTGGAAGATGTGGATATCGTCATCCGTCCGCATCACGCCTGGATCGTAAATATCTTGCCGTTGGCATCGGTTGACGAGGACTCGCAGATTGCCCGTACCATTGTCGACGCAACCTATGCGATAAAGCCTCTCCATTTTTTGCAAGAGACTGCCTCCTGCTGGGTCGAGAACGTGCTGGAGGAACTCGACGAGCCCGGCGAATGGGTTTTAAACACCAAGGAAAGCAAGCTCTACCTGTGGCCACGGGCCCAATCTCCCGTCTTAGCCCCCCACCTGCGAGAGCTGATTCGGGTCGAGGGTCAGATCGATAAAGCAGGGCCCGTTGACATCCCCGTGCGTAACCTCCACTTCCGGGGACTTACCTTCATGCATGGCGATCGCTATCTACTGGCTGAAGACGATGCCGGCCTACAGCATGACTGGGAAATGCATGACCAAGACCACGCGCTCCTGCGCCTGCGCGGCAGTGAGAACTGCGTGATCGAGAACTGCCGTTTTGCCCACAGCGGCGGCGGGGCGATACGGTTGGATCTGCATAGCGTGGAGAACACGGTCTCCAGCAACCACATCGAGCACATCGGCGGAACCGGGATTCTCCTGTGCGGCTATGGCCCCGGCACCAAGGATGCAAACCACCACAATCTCGTATATAACAACCACATTCATCACGTCGGCGAGGTCTATTGGCACTCCCCTGGCATCATGGTGTGGCAGAGTGGGGAGAACCGCATTATGAATAATCTGATCCATCACACGCCTTACACGGGACTCATCATTTCGGGCTGTATGTCTGCATTTTTTCAACGGATGGGTAATGGCCGAGAGCTAGCGCGCACAATCCGTTGGCAGGAGGTGGTGCGCACGCCAGGCGAGAAGACCTTGGCGCAGATTCGTCCTTTTCTGCACACCCGTAACAATCTCATCGAATACAACGAGATTCACCATGCCATGGAGAGACTAGGCGATGGCAATGCGATCTACATTCGCGGCGCAGGGCCAGGAAATGTGATTCAGCGCAACTATGTGCATCATCTGGTCGCGCCCATGATCATGCAGTGTGCGATTCGCACAGATGGTGGCCAAACCGATACCGTCATCGCTGGCAATCTTATCTATAAGTGCACGTCGCAAGGAATCATGTTAAAACTAAACAACCGCTGTGAAAACAACATCGTGGCTGACATCATCGCCCCACCTCGCGGCTACTACCTGGCGTTACGCGAAGGCCCCATGACAGGCGCCACCGTCAAGCGAAACATTTTCTACTCGACTTCGAGCACCTGCACCTTCGTTCACGAGTTGGCTCCTGGAAAAGGTCAAAAGAACGAAGATCGCCGAGGTAGAAAGATCGCACGGCTTAAGCAGGTTGATTCAGACAGGAATATTTATTTTTGCGCAGCCGATCGTAGGCGATCGAGAGCTACACTGGCCAGGCAGCAAAAACTCGGTGTGGACGCCCACAGCCTGGCAGTGGATCCAATGTTTATCGATCCCAAAAACGGCGATTTCAGGTTGAAGCCGGGGTCCCCCGCGTTGAAACTGGGCATCCTCCCATTCGACCTGTCGAAGGTCGGGTTAAGAGAATGAGTGGGACGGTCAGAGCTTGCGGTGAAAAAACACGCCGCTCGGGCCCCAGGAGAAGTTCAATACTTCGCAGGTTTCCCGCTCGAGCCAGGCTCCATCCAGCCGGTGCGAGACAACTACAATACGAGCCCCAGGCTGCAACTCCGCTGATTTAGCGCTGAGATCGCGTACGGATTGCCCGCTGAACGTCGTCGCGACCACATAAACAAAGCTGGCGTCATGCCAAGGCACGTTAAACAGGTCGTTGAGCTCGAAGTGACAGCATAGCCCCTGCTTCTGAGCGATGTTGTTGCTCCGGTCGATAAAGGTCGGAATCATATCCACGCCTTCCGCCTGCAGACCAAAAATCTTTGACGCAAACAGGGCAAAGCGTCCGGTGCCCGAGCCCAGTTCAAGCATTCTCGTTTCTGGCGTGGGCTCAACCAACTCCAGGATTCGACGCATCGCCGGCCAAGGGGTCTCGCCAAACGTGAAATCCACCCTGGAACGCAGGTCCTTTGGCTGCTCGCGCCGAGCGATGCGGTGGGCCTTTCCCCAGCCATAAGTCAGCCATAGCGGGCAATCAATGTGCCACAGTCGATGATTTCTGTATAGCCGGCTGTCGCCGATGTCGGGGCAGAAGATGGGCAAATTCGGGTCCTTGCTGATGCAAGCCACGAACTTTTAAGCCCGAAAAATCGTGAAAGCGCAAGCCACCAGTGCGGTGGTCTATTGGTATTGCTTTCGCATTGAATGCAGGTGGAGGAGGGTACGGGGCCAGCGGCCGATTACAAGCTGTCACCCGAAATTCGAAGAGATGACGTCAATTCACGGCCTTCTCTGACCTGCCACCCGCAGCCGTGCCCATTCGGCACGAAGCCAGCCTCGGAACCGCTTCACTGCCGACTGCCTCGGGACCAGATCAACTGCGAAATCCGCACGCGCCCCCTCAGAAATCAACGCCCACGGAATCTGCTAGAGGGAGTTTTTTATCCCGTCTGTCTTCAGAATTGCTGACAGGGTAACAAGCACCGCCCCAAACACCGCAATCATGACGGCGAGTAATGTATGTGCGTCAATCACATAGGAGCCAGCTACGCACAAGCACTAGGAAACCACAGAGGCTCTGGCTGCCATCATCCCGGAGAGTACCAGCGTGAGCCCAAAGTGGCAGAACGCGTTTTGCGCCCATTTCGAAATGTGGGCAGTGAGATCGTGAGGTCCAGTCTCAACATCAGCCATGCTCCCAAGAGCAGGTACCCGCAAGTGGAGAACATAAAAAAAAACGGACACAATTCTGACAGCATGGCCTTGCCAAACAGGTCAAAACAGACATCTGCGCTGATCGTTTCCGTGATGGCAGCTGGCGTGTTCCCAAAACTCGCGGAGCAGAACAAGCCCGAACAGGAGGCCAGACTAGTCAGCGGAAGGAGCCAAAATACGCTTCTGAGCTTCCCGGAAGCTCCAGACCGCCCAGCGCCGAACAGAGGAAGGAGACCGGCACCTGCGCAAGAATCAACGAGAAAGGATAAATTGCCCACCCACAGAGCATCCCGAACAGCAGGTTGGCAGCGTTCCTGCCAGAAATGCGCAGCAGGTCCAAAGTGCCGGACTCTCGCGCCGCAGTAATCGCTGGCGCGACCACAGCGACGCGATAAATCAGCACCGCGAGCATGTCGCGTGCAGCGACGTCCCTAAACAGCGTCCCCTCCGGGCGTTCAGACTGGCCGATCCCTCGAGAGTAAACCCCATCAGGACCAGCAGAATTGTGACCAGCGAGCCAACCGCCACGAACAATGCCGGCCGAAGCAGGGCGCGCCGAAGTTCACGATGCAAGAGTGGCAGCACGCGACTCCCCTCCCATCGACATGCGCGTTTCAGGGTGCCAACAAGCGGGCAGTCCACGGGCCACAGGCATACCGCGACGAATCCTCGGATTGGTGCGGATAACTTTTGTCCTTGCTTGGGGGTGGATATTCGCCGTATCACGGAATACATTGCAACCCTACACCGTTCTGGTCCGCACGAGATGCCAATGGCTGACAATGCCACAATCATAACTGGCTTTGTGGCACGTATCACAAGACTGCTGGCGACAGGCCAGGATTTTGAGACGGTCGCGAACGTATTGCGGGGTGAGGGCTTGTCTCCACGCCAAGCCCAGTTTCTAATCTCCGTCGCGCACACCGCAGCCAATGTGACCTTGGATGGAGAAGACGGCATCAACCAGCCAGAAGCCTTGGCGGAATTCAAGAAGCTTGGCCTCCAAGACGGGGCCATCGACCACATCCTGGTTGCGGCGAGAACGGCGATCGAAGATCTGGAAACGACCGCCGATACGCCCGAGAGCAACTACACCTACTGGCGAGAGAGCTACCGGTCGCTGCTGTCCCGCACCAGCATCACAGACGACGCGATCCTAAGCCCGTACTTCATTCTCTTCCGAGGCGTCATGGCGATGCGCGGAAAAGGCATGAGCGACAAGGACATGGTCGAGAAGATGGCCGCGCACGTCCCCATGAATGAGCAAGAGCGCTTAGGATTCGTGGAAAACTGCACAGTGATCGAGGAGGCCCTTGCGTTAATCCGCAAAGGACAAGCCACGTCAGTCATCAACTCCATCGCCACACGCCGCTTCAGCCCGGCGATCTCGATCATGATCTGCGGACTCGCTAAGGACCACTTTGGCGAACTGACAGGCAATCGCCCCGTTCTGGCCTGACCCATAATCTCGGCGACCTCCGGCGAGGCTTACAGTCGAGTTCAATTACACCCCAGAGGATTCACAATGAAGCGCGTACATGTGCCCGTAACCGATTCCATTGCCGTTGGCGATGGCGAGCCCCTGCTGATAGTGGCAGGACCATGTGTGATCGAAAGTAAGGAACTGTGCCGAACCATCGCCGCGCATGTTGCGGAAGTTTGCATGGAACTTGGCGTCAACTTCGTGTTCAAAGCATCGTTTGATAAGGCAAACCGGACCAGCCTGGACGCGTTCCGGGGCCCTGGCCTTGAAGCAGGACTCGAGATACTCCGTCAGGTTGGCGAAGAATTTGCAGTGCCGCTGACTAGCGACATACATGACGTTTCACAAGTGGAGCAGGCTGGCAAGGTGTTGGACATTTTACAAATTCCCGCGTTTCTCTGCCGCCAGACGGACCTACTCGTTGCCTCCGCAGAGACCGGCCGCGTCGTCAACATTAAGAAGGGCCAGTTCATGGCACCGGGCGGAATGGGCCCGGCTGTGGACAAAATCACAGAGTCCGGAAACTCGCGTGTTCTCCTGACCGAACGTGGCTCCTCCTTCGGCTATGGGAACTTAGTCGTGGACATGCGCGCCTTCGTGCAGATGCGGGCTCTCGGCGTGCCGGTCGTGTTCGACGCGACGCACTCAGTCCAGCAGCCTGGCGGCCTGGGACATGCCACCGGCGGAGATCGCCGCTTTGCTCCCGTCCTCGCGCGGGCGGCGTGCGCAGCAGGCATTGATGCCCTTTTTGTCGAAGTGCACCCAGATCCAGATAACGCCAAGTCCGACGGCCCGAACTGCCTGCCGTTGTCTGAGATTCGCGACGTGCTGAAGACCGCCCGAGACCTGCATGCACTGTGCCGCCCGTGAGGTACAAGCTCGTCGTCCTGTTCTGTGGCGCCATCGCCATGGCAAATGGCTTCGCCCCAGGCAGCCAGATCTCCATGAAAGACTTTAAGCTGAGCGGCGAGCAATATTCCATCACCGGCGAGCAGGCCACTTTCATGGCTGAGACGGTCCGCCTTACCCAGATGACTGCGTGGTTGAAACAAAGCGATAATAACATCAAGCTATCCGCACCGCGCTGCAGCCTAGACCGGATCAATCGCCGGGCGGCAAGCCGCACAGCCGTCCGGATTGAGGGCAAGAACATTATCATGACCGGGCGCGGATTCGACGTCGACTTCGAAGCGCAGCGCGTTCGCGTGCGCCGCGACGTTAAGGTCGTCATCTCCCACAACGGCGCGATCTCGAAACAGCTACTTGGCAAAGACCCGAAATGAGACTACGGTAAATTCTAATGAAAACACAGCGCTGTTATTCCCTCGGTGGCCTTATTGCCGCCCTCCTGCTTTTCGCCGCAGCCGTACACGCACAGGGTGACGTGGTCGCCGCCGATGCCGTGGCAACTCGCAGTGCGGAGCCCGTAGCTCCGGCGCGCGGCAAGACCCTCCAGGACACTGAAGTCTCCTCAGACTCCATGGACTACGATATCGAAAAGCGCATCGCCATGTTCTCCGGTAACGTGCGTATCGACGATGAACGTGTGCAATTGCGCGCCGATAAAATGAAAATCGAGTTTGCCATCAACGACGACCTCAAGAGCATCGTGGCCGAAGGTAACGTCCAGATCAAGCAGGAAGACAATCTCGCCAAAGGCAAGCAGGCCGTCTACGACTATCAGAGCGGCATCATCACCCTCTCCGGTGAGCCCGTACTACTGCGCCCACAAAGCAAAATGTCGGGCGCGCACTACATCATCTATGACCGCGCCGAAAGTAAGTTCCGTGCGCAGGGCGGAAAACCAAAAATTGAATTCTCCGGCGCTGGAAAAGCGGCCGGTGGCGGACTTCTTCCGACACCAGAAGCCGGGAACTAAAAGGTCACCCAGGGATCTAGTGGACGCACTTCTTCAAGCGAATGGCTTGTGTAAATCTTATCGCGGGCGCCCTGTCGTCCGCGATGTCAGCATTCGAGTAAATCCTGGCGAAGTCGTTGGCTTGCTCGGCTCGAACGGCGCTGGCAAGACCACCACCTTCTACGTGATCGTCGGGCTGGTTCGCGCTAACAAAGGCGAAATTCTCTTTCACGGCGTGGATATCACCAACATGCCGATGTATGAGCGTGCACGCCGCGGGCTGGGCTATCTCGCTCAAGAGCCCTCCATCTTTCGCAAGATGAGCGTGGAGGACAACCTGCGGGCCGTCCTAGATACGCTCAAACTTCCCCGTGAGGAGAAAGAGCACCGCCTGCACCATCTGCTCGATGGCCTCGGCCTTACCCATTTAGCCAAACAGAAGGCAGTGACCCTCAGCGGCGGCGAGCGTAGGCGCTTGGAAATCACCCGGGCCCTTGTCACCAATCCCAGCATACTGATGCTGGACGAGCCATTCGCCGGTGTCGATCCCATTGCTGTCGCTGACGTCCAGGCCGTGATTTCCCAACTGACGGACATGGGGCTGGGCATTCTGATTACCGACCACAGCGTGCGCGAGACCCTATCGATCGTCGACCGGGTCTACATAATGTCGGAGGGTCGTATCATTTTTGAAGGTGCCAGCGAAGATGCAATCAACGACGAGCGCACCAGGGCGCTCTATATAGGCCAAGAGTTTCAAATGTAACCCCTCGCATTCCGCGAGGATCAACGCAACCGCCGGATTCGCCGGCAGCAACAAGGAGTCCGTCATGGAAAAGATAATCTCCGGACGCAGACGTGAACTCACAGACGCCATCAAGAGCCATGTGCTCAGCGGCTTGGACCGATTGGAGAGTGAATACGAAAAGCTCACCTCAGCAAGAGTTGTTGTCGACCGACAAAAACTCGAGCATCACGTCGAGGTGATCCTGCACGGAAGCCACATTGAGATCGAAGCCAACGGTCGCGATGAAAATCTGTGGTGCGCCATCGATCAGGCCGTCGACCGTGCGGAGCGTCAGTTGCGGCGCGAACTCGACAAGCGCAACAACCACCACCACAAATCGCTGGCCGAGATCGACCTGGAGTTGGCGGCTCGCGATGAACTCGCCGAAGCGGTGAACGAATAACCTGCGTCCGGCCAGTGCCCCCTTGGACGCTGGCCGGATTCGGCGCGGCCCCTGCCGCCCCCACTTGTGGACGCTCCCCAATTCTCGCCCATCGCGATCATCGCCGTCCTCATAGCAGTGCTCGGCGTTCTTAGTCTGTTCAACGGCTTTGCGCTGATCGCTGGCGTCGCCTGTCTGACGCGCCCCGCTACCCGAATCGTCGGCATGCTCTCTCTTATCGCTGGCGTCGTCGGCTTTCTGATCGGAATCCCAATCACTTGGTACTTCCAGGCTGCCTACTGGCTCGATCCACCACTCGGCCCCATCGTTCCGACCCTGATGTTCTGCCTGATCTGCTCTCTGACAGCCATGCTTTTCATTCACGTAGCTTGTGCTTTCGTCGCCTGGAGGCGCAGACGCTTCGAACAAGAATTCGGGGAATAGCCTCTATCAGGCTTGCCGGGCAAACCTCCTCGGCGTATCGGTATGGCATGAGCAAGGATTATCTCCTCCACGTTGACTACTGTCTAACACCACACACACGGATCAACCATGCCGCCATCGTGCTGCGCGGTCAACGGATCTTTGCTGTGGGTGGTTTCTCTGCGTTTCAGAACAAAGAGTCCTACGAAATCCTCAACCTGCCCGGCTGCTATGCCATTCCTGGCTTCGTGGACACCCACATCTACGGCGCAGCTGGCGCAGATTTAATGGACCTGAAGCAGGGCGACATCGATCGCATGTCGATGGCGCTTGCCCGCCACGGCGTGACCACGTTTCTGCCGACCACCCAGTCCGCGCCAGCCAACCGGCTAAAGAGCGTCGTCAAGCAGCTTGCCGAGATCTGCGCACAAGAGCTGCCTGGCGCCCAGGCAGCTGGAATTCACATCGACGGGCCATTTCTCAGCGACCGGCTGCCCGGAGCCCACAGCGAGTCATTTCTCCGTGGCATCGATCTCGAAGAAACGAAGGAACTCCTGTTCGCCGCAGATGGCCACCTCAAGATTTTCTCGTTCGCCCCTGAGTTGGCGGGCTCCGATCGTCTGACCCGTTTGCTCGTATCGCGCGGCGTTGTTCCCTCTCTTGGCCATTCTCACGCCAGCAGAGAAAACATCATCAACGTCCTCGAGCAAGGAGCGCGTCGCTGCTCCCACGTGATGAACGCAATGGCTCCGCTCTCCCAGCGCACCTCTGGTTTAGCAGCTGTGGCACTGACGGAACAGCGCATGTGGGTAGAGCTCATCGTCGATGGTGTCCATATCGCCCCTACCATGATTAAGCTTGCCTGCAAATGCATCGCCCCCGAGAAGCTGGTCTGCATTAGCAATGCCATGCAGGCCGCCGGTCTGGAACAAGACGGTACTTTCCAACTCGGCACTCGCACCGTCGCAGTAAAGGAGGGCTTCGCGACCATCGTCGGCAAAGGAAAGATTGCTGGCGCCACAAAGTTGCTGGATGAGAACTATCGCAGGCTCAAGGAATACACTGGCCTGAGCCAGACCGCAGTCGCGGCCGCCTGCACGGAGAATCCTGCCAATAGCGTCTGCCTGAATGACCGCGGCCGTCTTCGCCCCGGCAAGCGAGCCGACATCGTCGTCTTTGACCGCAAGACCCACACTGTGCGCATGACCATTGCCGGTGGTAAAGTCGTCTATCGAAATGACTGACCTGATTCGAGAGCGGAGCACCAGTGGCTGACGACTTCTTTACGCGCCTCACCGATCGGCTCGACCGACTCGATCCG
>DMTJ01000357.1 GCA_003477185.1 Lentisphaeria bacterium | reverse complement strand
CCTCAAGCGCTTTGAAGAAGCAATTGCCAAAGCCAAGCAATTTCTCGAGCAGCACGCCAATCACAAGCAGGCTTCCGACGCCGCCTACTTTCTTGCCCACAGCCTGACCGAAGCCGGGCAACTCGATGAGGCAGCAAGCCAGTTCGAAACGCTCTACGAGCGCTACGGCGATACCTGGGAGTACCGTGAAGATACATTGTTCATCTTGGCCGACATCTATTCAAAGCTGAATCGGCCAGAGGACTCCGCCGCTGCCCTCCGCCGGGTCATGGCCGTAGATTCCTCCAAACAAAGAGACCGCGCCTTGCTGCTGGCCGCCGAAGCCGCTCAGAATGCCGCCAATCTCGACGCTGCTATTGCCGACTACCGGCGCTTCCTTAAAGAGTTTCCAAAGAGTGAGCTGTTGCCAACTGCCATGCTCCAACTGGCGGACTTGCTCATGCGTCGCGAGGACAAGAGCGCTGCCGAAGTCCTGACCTCCTTTCTCGAGGCTTTTCCCGAGCACGCCTTTGTGCCAAGGGCCTACTACCTGCGTGGCAATCTCCAATACAACGAAAACCAGTTCGCAACGGGCATCTCCGACTTTCGCCGGGCAATCGATTACCCGAACTTTCCCGAGCGAGACTTCGCACAGTTGATGCTGGCATACAGCCTTTGGGAACTCGGTATCCGCAACGACAGCCCCGACGCCGGGAAAGAAGCGCTCAAGATTTTTGCCGAGCTGATCGAAATCGAATCACTCAGCCAGGACTTCGTACCCGAGCTGCTGCAGGTCATCGGCGAGAAGTACGTGGAGCTGAATAACCTTGGCGCCGCGGAGCGCTGCTTTGACATGCTCAGCGCTCACGAGAATGAGCAGATCGCACTCCAGGGACTGCTAGGCAAAGGCAAGATCGCCTTCGGCCGTGAGCAATTTGATGACGCACGAGTGGCCTTTAACGAAGTGCGTACCCGAGCCGCCGATGATCGCGAATTACTGAGCGAAGCTATCTCCTACCTCGGTGAAACTCTGCGCCGTCAATCCCGCATCTCAGAAGCGCACGTCGTCCTTCGGGACGGGTTGGACCTAGATATCAGGAACACCACCACTAAGTCCCGGCTGCTGCTCTCGTTGGCACATGTGCTGCTCGCAGAAAACGACGAAGAGCGCGCCGTGGACTACGCCTCCAGTGTCTACTTTGTCTACCACGATCCAGTGATGGCACCAGAGGCCATGCTCCTAACCCTCTCCATTCAGCTCCGCCGTGGAGAGCATAAAGAAGCCTGCGCCGTTGTCGCAGAACTCACAGATCGGTTTCCCGGTGCTTGGGCCTCTTTCCAAAATCGCCCGGATAACGCACAGCTGGTCGAGCAGATTCAGACAGCCTGTGAAAAACCCGCAGCCCCAACTCCCTGAGACGGGCTGTCTTGAACGTTCTAGTCACCAACGACGACGGGATCGATGCCGCAGGGCTGCGCCTTCTGGTCCTTGCTCTCGCAGATCTTGGCCATGACGTGTACGTCATCGCGCCAGATACCTGTCACAGCGCGGGAAGCATGCGCATCACAGTCGGGCCAAAGCTCACTGTCACCTCGCGCGACGTGGCCGGTGCCACCGCTGCCATGGCTACCAGTGGCACGCCTGTGGACTGCGTCAAATTAGCTCTGACCGTGCTCGATATTCCACGCCCCGACCTGCTCGTCTCTGGCATCAACTTTGGCCTGAACGTCGCCCGCGACCTACTTTATTCGGGAACCGTGGGCGCTGCCCTCGAAGGCGCTGACTCCTCCCTCCCGTCCATTGCGATCTCCGCAGAGCGCAGCTCGGAAGGCGATGTCATCTATGAACAGGCGGCAACTACGCTGAGCGACGCCTTTCCCCGTATCTGGAACCGGATCCAGCTCGGGACGCGACGCGAGTTCGTCAACATCAACGTTCCGATGACGCCCATGAAGGGCGTGCGCTGGACCCGAGTGAGCGAAGGAAGCTACTTCGTCGACGGCTACGACGTCCAAGACGGAACCTACCAGCTCAACGGCCCACGCACACACGCTGAGCAGGACATCGACACAGACCTGGGAGCCATCGAGGCTGGCTACGCTTCCATCAGCTTTGTCCGCCATCGCTGGGAAAGCTAAGCGGCACTTCTGCCGGATTGATCCGGCAGAAGTGAGCTTCACTTTGGGGGCATTGCAGAAAGGGAGCAGGCTCCGAATGCCCGATCAATCCCGCGCTCCCAGTAGGCGCTTCCCAGTTCGGGAGAGGATCAGGAGGCGAAAAACAGTTGCCCCGTCTTGCCCCCTGATCTCAGACCACCGTTTCTTAGTCGTCCGAAGACATGAACAGCCGTAGCACGTACCAGAACATCATTGCGACTGAAGCAAACAGCTGCAACGCTGCGCCCACATGGCGATCTTCCGGGTAGTGATGCAGAATATTGGACGTGTCGTATAGGATGGCGCAGCCCGCCAAAGCCACCATCGCCACCGAGAACCAAGTGCCCATCTGAAAGCCAAAGATGACGCTGGCCACGATTCCGACCAGGGCTACCACAAATCCCCAGACCAGCACGCTGCGCAGGAACGAGAAGTCTTTCCGCGTGATCAGGGCGACTGCAGTAAGCGCACCAAAGCCCAAGAGCGTGGTGATCGCTGCGGATTCAATCACGCCACCGGCCATTCTCTCCGCGATGAAAAGCATCGGGACAAAGATCAAAGCTTGCGCCAAAACGAAGCCGCCCAACGCTGCATACTGCGCAAGCACGGACTCCGCACTATGCGCCAGCCGGCTCGCAAACCATGACACCACCATAAAGGCACCCAGAATCGCCAACCAAGGAATGCTTACCATCGCCTGAGCGATTGGTCTCGCCAGACCCGAACTGAATAGCCCGACCTCAATCAGCGTGAAGGCCCCGATGGCGCCAAAGAGATGCACGTACGTGCGTGTAATGAAGGCCGCGCGGGCATCCTCGCTCAATGCCGATACCGGGATGCCCATTGTTGCTGTGTTCATCGTCTCTCACTTTAATCTACGGCTGCAAGCGGAGGTGTACATCTATCGTGCAACCAAACAATGTCAATCAATGTTATGATGGGAATCGAAAGGGAAAGAAGTTGCCGGAGTTGCCTGTTGACATCTGCTCACGCACCTCTATTGGTATCGGTTTGCCAATTTCCTTGTGATCCCATATGGAGTTTCGTCTGTGAATAACGACTACGTCAAGCAGGCCATTAAGAAAGTTCCGGACCGTCTCGTTCTGGTTCGTATTGCATCTGAGCGCGCGAAAGACCTGGCTCGCGGAGCCGGAGCGCTTGTAGAAACCCTTCCCGCCGAGAAGGGCTGCTACCTCGATATCGCGCTGAAGGAAATTGGTGCTGGTAAGATTATCGTAGATCCGGCCTCGCTGGAAGCATAGGCTTTTTCGCCACCAGCGACTCTCTATCATGGATGTTTCCCCTACACTACCACCCGGGTTTCGGGCGGCTGGCCTGTGCTGTGGGCTCAAGGACGACGGCGCCTTTGATCTAGGCCTGATCCTAGCAGACCAGCCCTGCACCGCTGCCGCGGTCTTTACGAGGAATCACTTCCCGGGTGCGCCTGTGCTATTAGGCCGCGAGACCATTCGCGGCGGCGTCCTGCAGGCCATCGTGGTCAACAGCAAGGTAAGCAACGTTGGCATGGGGGAACCCGGCCTCGTCAACGCCAGCCGGATGGCGCACGCCGTCGCAGAGAACTACCAAGTCGATCCTGGCCACGTTCTGGTCAGTTCGACCGGCGTGATTCTCCAGCGGTTGCCGATCTCCAAAATTGAGGCGGGAATCGCAGCCTGCGCGGACCTGCTCGGCCCCGACCCGCTGCCGGCCGCGCGCGGCATGATGACCACAGATAGCTATGCTAAGGCCGTGACTGTAAAGGCGGGCGAAGCGACGATAACCGTCCTCGCCAAGGGCGCAGGCATGGTCGCACCTGACATGGCCACCATGCTGGTCTATGCGCTTACTGATGCCACGTTCTCGAGCTCTGAGCTTGACGCACTGCTGCGCGAGACAGTCGACCAGACCCTGAACATGCTTTCGATCGATACCGACACCAGTACCTCGGACACCTGTGCGATCCTCGCAAGTGGCCGCGTATCCGTAGACCGTACGGAGTTCGCAACTGCCCTCCACAACGCCTTCGTCCAAGTCACCGAGATGCTCGCCCGTGACGCAGAAGGAGCGACTAAGCTGCTCCGAGCAGTCGTCACCGGTGCGAACTCGGCAGCTGATGCCAAGACGTTCGCCAAGGCCTTGATCGACTCTCCCCTGATCAAGACCATGGCCTACGGTGCCGACCCCAATGTCGGCCGGGTCTTGATGGCCATCGGCAAGTGCGTGACCTGCGAGATTGCTGCAGACGCCGTCCAGATCACCATCAATGGCACTGTTGTCTATGGCGAAGGAAAGCGCACCGATTTCGATGAAGAGGCGATGCGCAACTCATTGAGCGGTGACCCGGTGGAGATCTCCGTGCTCGTGAACCACGGCCCTCATCAAGCAACTGCCTACGGCTGCGATCTCACGGAAAGCTACATCACCGAGAACGCAGCCTACTACTCATCCTGACACGGAAAAACCCGGCCGGATGAATCCGACCGAGCCCAGATCGGAGACCAATCAATCGTACCGGCATTGACTGCCAAATGTCTGGAATCTGAAGACCTTTAGAAGAGGCGGTAGGGACGTGAAATCTTGAGAATCCTCGTGAAAGATCGACGCTTTTCATTCGTTGAGAGCGCTTCGCTCGACGCACGCGAGCCGGCGATTGCTGAAATACAGCATTAGTAGATCACTGAGGTTTACGAGCTCCCTCGAATCGGTCCAAGGAAAATTGCACCATTTTGTGCCGATAACGAGCGGACCCCGTACCCCACAGTGTTGCGAACTACTTTGTGATTCCGAGAGCGGCGCGGATCTTGCCGGTCACGCGTCCACTGAGCTTGATGGAACCGGGCTTCGAGAAATGAACGTTCTTGGGGAGCAGCAGCTTCTCCATCTGAGGCTCGACAAAGGCATGCAGGTCATTGATCTGAATGCCATTCTCGGCCATGATTCCGGCAGCAATTTCATTGTAGACCGAGACTTGGTCGGCGCGGCGAAGTGGGCCACTAGGCTTGTCTGGATACGGGGTGGTGTTGGCAAAGATCAGGTGCGCGCCCGTCTCCTTCAGGACTTTGACGACCTCCCGCAGATTCTCCGCGTAGGCATCGGGTGATGCCTGCTGCGGATGACTCTCATCGGTGGAGTTTTTCCCGGTGTCCGGGTGCACGTGTTTGAGGTCATGAAGGCCGAAGTTGAAATGGATCACGTCCCACTTGGTATCGCCAAGCCAACGGCTGACGTGCTCGCGGGCATAGGTGGTCCCGCCGCAGTTCTCAGCCTTGGCCCCCTTCATGGGGCGCGTGATATTAGCCTCGCCCGTCATGCCTCTGGTGACAATAGGCGTGTAGCCGATCGAGATCGAGTCTCCGAGAATTAGGACATTGGCCAGCTCCGGATCAAAGTCGGCGACCGAGGTTGCGACAGTCATGCTCCCCTTCTTTGCTGCGGGCTTCTTTGGGGCCTTCTTATTGGCAGACTGTTGCTTCTGTTGGCCAGCCTTGGCTTTTCCCTTGGCTTTGCCCTTTCCTTTCGCTTGAGCTTTGGGTTTGGGGGTGGCGGTCGGCATTGGTTTGCCATCAAGTGCTTTCATGCCGGTGACCTTAATCTTTGCGAACCTGATCTGGTCATTGTCTCGAGCCTGGGCTTCGCCAGTGAAACTCAGCTGTATCTTGCGGCCAGCCAGCTTGGCTGTAGGAATCTTGTTCACGACATTGGGCAGGTCAATGGGCCACAGTTTGGTCTTTCCGAAGCTCTGGTCCGGCTTGAAATAGGCGAGAGCAGCGGCGACCTCGACGACACCCTTAAGGGCAAAGGTTCTCTTGTTTAGCAAGGTCTTGCCCTTGGCTGACACACTCGCGGCTGGGCCGCCATTTGGCTGCTTCTTCTTTGCGGCTTCGGCCGAGGCGACGATCAGGCAGAGAGCGGCAAGGATGGTGAGGGCACGGGTAGTGAGGCGCATGGGGAAGCTCCGTTTGGCTTTGGCACAGGGTGGTGAAGTTTGGCGGTTCTGAGGCTGGAGGGGCAAGTAGGAGTGCTTGGCTTAAGAATAGGGCATCCGACAGGATGCTTGGTCCTATTACTGCTTGGATTTCTTCTCAGATTTCCAAAGGCGGATTGTTGCTACATCATTGCTGGTGGAAGGACCATCATTGCTGCGTCCCGCGTCCACGTATGCAGTCAATTGCCTCAACAAACGCTCGGCGATCTCAGGATGCGTGTCGTACAGGTTCGTTTTTTCGCCCGGATCTGCTTCCATGTCGTAGAGCTGAGCCTTTGGCAGATTGCTCGTCTTGGCCTGCGCTTCACGTGGCGCGGTCCAGCCGCCGGATCCTCTTGCGAGCAGTAGTTTCCACTGGGTTTCGCGATACCCAAAGTGACCGGTAATGGAGTGATGAATAATGCCCTTGCGGTTGGTCTGTATCTTCTCGCCGAGCAGGGCAGGCAGGAAGCTGACGCTGTCTTCGGCGGCGTTGTCTGGAAGCGTTGCTCCGGCCAGCTCGGCGCTGGTGGCGACAAAGTCAGTGAGGCAAATGATCGCATCGCTGGTCGAACCGGCCTTAACCTTTGCAGGCCAACGGACAATGAAGGGGACGCGATGCCCGCCATCCCACAGGTCAGCCTTTGAACCACGGAACTGCGCGCTGGGGAAATGCCCCTTCGCCTGAAGACCTTCAATGTTAGCGGCCTTTGAGCAGCCATTGTCGCTGGAGACGATCACGACTGTATTCTCGGCTACGCCTGCATCATCAAGCGCCTGCAGGACCTGGCCTACGAATGCGTCGGTCTCCATCATGAAGTCGCCATAGGGCCCCATGTCACTTTTTCCCTGCCATCTCTTGGCAGGGACAATGGGGGTGTGCGGAGAAGGCAGGGCGATATAGGTAAAAAACGGCTGCGTGCCATCCTGGTTCTTAATGTAGGAGACAGACTTCTCGGCCAAATCATCAAGGACGTCAATCGCCTCAAGGTCGGCGTGAGCGGGGCCTTTGCGTCTGGGGTGAAACTCCTTAATGGTGGTGCACTCGCCCACGAACTTGTCATTCTCCACATAGATATAGGGTGGCATATCGAGAGAGGCGGTGATGCCAAAGTAGTAGTCAAAGCCGAGCGCACAGGGGCCGCCAGCTATGGTGCCTTTCCAGTCAACCTTCTGTTTCCCTTTCCCCTTGGGCAGGTTCATGCCAAGATGCCATTTCCCAATCATAGCTGTCTTGTAGCCTTGGCTCTTGAGTAGGCTTGCGACCGTCAGGCGGTTCGCTGGAATGAGCGCCGGACTGAATCCCCCCAGAACTCCGGCCTGCTTCTTGGAGCGCCAATTATAGCGACCGGTCAGTAAGCTGTAGCGTGACGGGGTACAGACGGAGGAGCTGGTATGGGCGTCGGTGAAAATCATGCCATCCGCAGCCAGCTGATCCAAGTGTGGAGTAGCGATCTTACCGCGCTCCGGATTGAGGCAGTGGACATCGCCATAGCCTAGGTCATCGGCGAAGATGAATACGATATTGGGCGCCGTCCCTGCCAGAGCTGCGCCAGCGAGCAGTAGTGTTGCAAGTGCAGTGAGCAGGTACTTGAGGATGATGTTTTTCATGGGATTCAGGTTCTCTTTGGTGGTGAGGGAAGGGGGCTTGATTTTTCCGGTGTTTATAGGTCAGGGCGGGCGGAGTTAAGCTCACGTAGTAAGAAGGTTTTGAGCGCTGAAACCGGTTCTGGATACTGAGCGGCCAGCTTGTACCGCTCTTCATTGTCGTTCTTCAGATTGTAGAGCTGAAAGTCGTTCTTCTTACGATCAAGCTCAACAAGCTTCCGCCCGTCCTTGGCAATCAAGACAGTACGGCCCATGCGCGTGTTTCGATTATTGACCATGATGTAGTCGTGCGATTTTGGTTGAGTTTTTTTAGCAGCGACGGCAAGTAGGAAATGCTGTCTTTTCCCGGTGGCGTTTCTGTCCCAACCACTTCGGCGATTGTCACCACGAAATCATAGTGACTGCTCAATATATCACTTCGACTGCCAGGTTTAATCTTGCCAGGCAAGCACACAATCAATGGGCATTGGATTCCGCCTTGGTAGCCGGAACGTTTGAGCCCGGCTCGGCCGCCAGTGCCATCGAAGACAACCATGGTCTTTTCGTCGATCCCCTGGGCTGTCAGCTCCTTCATAATCAGGCCGACGTGGTCATTGAGCATCTTGACCATCGAGCCGTATTTCTTCTCCACCAGTGACAGCGTCGGATGGTTCGCAAAGTCAGGGTGCAGCTTGGGAATCGCAACCGGCCCATAGGGCAATTGCGTGGGATGATACAGGAAGAATGGCTCATCCTTGTGCGTTCGGATGAAGGAGAGGATTCCTTCAATGAACACGTTCTGGGAACAGGTTTTGCCATCGGAACCAACGGGCTCATTGCCCTTCGCCGTCATCTTGGCACAGTGGGCCCGCAGGTTGCCTTCCAGCTCGAACTTCTCGCCATTGCGCCAGAGATAGGGTGGGTAGAAGCCGTGGCAGCGTGAGTGGCTGAAGTAGTCTTCATAGAAGTCCCAGCCAAAGCGCTTCACCCGTTCATGGTTGGTCAGGAAGCCCACGTCCAGCTTGCCAAATTGTGCCGTCCGGTAGCCTGCCTGCTGGGCTACTTGGGCCAGAAATACCTCGTGCTCTGGAATCGGCGTAGCGGTTTTTCGGACCTGCTCGGCAAAGCGTGTCATGTACTCTTCTTCTGGTACGTGTGCCTTACCCATTTCAATCAACAAGCCGGATCTGTTTTGTCCCCAGCCGCCCTGGCAACCATCATGCATCCCAGTCATCAGGGTCCAGCGAGCAGGCGCGCAGAAGAATCCGCCATGGTAGTTGGCAAACTGCATCCCCTCTGTAGCCAGGCGGTTGATATGCGGCGCTTTTAGCAGCTGTTGACCGTAACAGCCCAGCATGCCGATGCCCTCGGTATCCGCCAGGAGACCTGTGGAGAAGATTGTGAAGATAAGCAGCGTAATCAGTGATTTCATGGCTTGAGTCTTGGCTAGCTCATCATTGGCTCATTGACCAGGCCAGATCTTCGCCTGACCCTTCTTCAGCGAGATCACATCACTGAGACTTGCAGCTGCATAGAGGCGGAAAGAGCCGTCTCTGTTTGCGCGGATTGTGGCTTGCGTGAGCGTGCCGCTCTGCCACGAAAGATCGACCTCAAAGCCGCCGCGCGCGCGCAGGCCGTTGATTCGGCCACTGGGCCAAGCGGAGGGGAGAGCAGGGAGCAGGTGCAGGATGTAGGGCGCTTCGGCCAGGCTCTCGTCCGGTACCACAGGCAGGAAGTTCTTTGGTGCCTTCGGATCGCTCTTATAGGCGACAAAAGCGGCCTCTTCGATCGTCTTGGCATCGGGATTAGCACTGCGCAGATGGCTCTGCAGCAGCATCTCGCAGACGCCCGCGACCCCACCAAAATTGCCGTCGATCTGAAAGGGGGGATGAAAGTCAAACAGATTGGGATAGGCCCGCTTGGCGGTAAGAAAGCGGTAGATCTTGTGGGCTCGATCGCCGTTGTGTAGTCGTGACCAGAAACAGGTTTTCCAGCCTGTGCTCCAACCGGTCGATTGATCCCCGCGGTGCGCCATTGTCACTAACGCGGCCGCAGTCAGCTCCTTGGTGGTGAGCGGCGAGATATCGCGGCCTGGGTGCAAGGCGATCAGATGGGAGATATGACGATGCTTGTCCTTGGGGCTGTCCCAGTCCTCCGGCCATTCTTGAAGCTGGCCATGCTGTCCAATCTTCTGCGGGCACAGCTTGGGAATCAGCTCCTGCAAGACCTGACGAAAGGCGTCATCGCGCCCCAGTACCGTCGAGGCCTCAATGCAGTCTGTGAACAGATTTAGCACAAGCTGCTGATCCCAGGCTGCACCATAGGCTTGCTTGTTTAGCTTACCATATTGGCCGGGGAGGTAGGTATTCTCGGGGGACCACGTGGGATAGACCACGAGGGTGCCATCCTTCCACGGTGCCAGAAACTCGACAAAGAACTCAGCTGCACCTTTTAGGATTGGGTAGATCTCCTCGAGATAGACGCGGTCTTGGCTGTAGGCGTAGTGGTCAAAGAGATTCTGAGCCAGCCAATGCCCGGCCTGCTGATTACGGCGCCCGTGGACATTTTGGGCAGTGAAACCAAAGACATTGCCGTTTAACCCGACGCTCCAGCCCTTGTCGATGCCGAAGGTCTCCCGGGCAACGTGGCTACCGGATTTGGCAAGGATCTTCAGCCACTCGACAAACGGCCTGAACGATTCGGGCAGGTTGGCAGGATTCACCATCCAGTAGTTCATCTGCACGTTGATGTCGGTGTGGTAGTCACAATTCCACGCAGGCTTGAGCTGCGAATTCCACAGACCTTGGAGGTTTGAAGGAACTGGGGCGCCGCGGGAGCAGCTCAGCTGCAGGTAGCGACCATAGTGAAAGTAGAGGTTGTCTAGTTCCAAGCTGCCGTTACCGGCCACCAGCTTGTCGGTGGTCACGGCCGAGGGAGTAAAGTCCAACTGTAGGCGACAGCGATCCATCAGTGTCGAAAAGTCTGTTACGTGGATTTCCTTTAAGGCGGCGTAGCCAAGCGCCCTTGCCCTCTCAATGGTCGTCTTGCAATCGGCTTGGAAGTCGCGTCCTTTGAACGCCGGATAGACAGGCAGGTAGTCGGTATAGCCCGTCAGGATGATACTCACACTGGTAGCGTCTGTGACTTTGACCGAGCCATCTGGCTGAGGTGCGAGTGTGCCGTCGTCAGTAGCGATCTGCACCAGCTGCATAAACTCGATGTTATCCTGGACCATCTTGACCTCGCCGCTGAGGATGATCTGATTTCCAGTAGCTCTCGACTGAGTCACCTTGTGCTGTGTGGTGGCTTTGATTGTGAGGTTGAGCGTGGCGTTCTTCGCGGTATAGCGCGCTGCGACTAGGTCATTGGGATAGCTACAGAAATACTCACGGGTAAAGATCCCGTCGCCAATCGAATAACGGACCGTGCCGAGCCCGGTGCGTGCATCCAGCGCCCGGCGATACTCGGTCGCCGCTTTCGGATCGTGCCCAGTGGAGATCAATAGATTGGTGAAGGGGGCGTAGTTACCGAGTGGTTCTTTGGTGCTTAGGAACTTAGTCGCCAGGCTTTCCATGCTGTCGTTCTTGGTGCCGTACTTGCCCTGACGATAGGCCTCGCGGACCGTATCGAGGTGGGCAGCGGCGCCCTTCGGCGTGCCAGACTGGTCGACCTCATTGAGCCCGCGTTTCGCATTCATCCACAGCGTGATCTCATTTAGCAGCAGATTCTCTTGATCGATTCCTCCTGAGAACATCGCGCCCAGTCGGCCATTGCCGAGGGGGAGCGCAGTCTGGATATAGCCAATTCCTTTCGCGGCTTTGCCCTTCGCCCCCAAGTTGTCTTTGGCCGGTTTGTCGTAGCGCAAGACAGAGTGTTCATTGGCACCAGCCAAAGCTACAGATAGCAATAAGGCTCCGAGCACTATTCTTATCCGATGGCCGCTCAAAACTGAGGGGAGGTGGCTCTGGGAAGGGCCCTGCCAAGCAAGATCTTGTTGTAGGCTAGACATCTCGGGGCCTTCTCGCTGTCAATTGGGTGACTCAATCACGACATCAGCAAGAGTACGATCTCCGTCTGGTGCCGCAACGTGTTCAACGTCAATTCATGGGGACGCGTGGCTCGAGCAAGTCTCGCTTCTTCTCCTCGAGTTGCTTCGCTGCCCCTATATTCATAAAACAGCACCGTGAATATTTTTCCTGAAACAAGGCTCGGGTTAATCAATCCTCTCCAAGCTGACGCCGTAGTTTTTGAGCTTGCTCGTCATACATCTGCGCTGTGGCCTGGCGGCTGAGGCGGCAGTCGAGCTTTCTCGATATATGTGGAGGGCCTCTGGCCGGGGCCAGTCAGGGCAATCATTATACAATTAGACTCTCCAGCTCCGCAACGATCTTGCCGAAGGCCGACGCCGGTGTCGTGTCGATCTCAGCCGCACAGACCGTCTGTGGTGTGAAACCGCGCTGACGCCAGTACCCATTTCTGCGCCAATCTCTCGCAGTGTCCGACGACTGCTGCAAAAGCGGCAAGACAGTAGACAAGCATCCGCCAAACGTCTCGAGTACGGCATCAGGTGTCTTTGTCGGCATCTGGCTGTCACGGATGGGACAGTGACATTGATACTGAGCCGGCGTTCATCCTCTCCATACCAGCACTCTTCGGTTCGGAAAATGGGACAACCGCTTTCAGATGAGAGTGCCCCTCCTGGTAGCTTCTTTTCGGCTGGTTTCTCCGACGACCACCCGCGTCTATCTACCGATATTCGTCCGTACAACGAGGCTGCGGTCTGGTACCTCTGCCTAGTAGACGTCAGCGATCATCCGACGGAGGTCAAGATAGAATGGGCCCCGAAAACACCCTTGTTTCCGAGATAGGCCTCCGCTGGGGGCTGTTGATTTCTGTTTTGTTTTTGGAAGAGCGACTCACGACTCACGAGTCCAAAATCTTAAAACCAAATTAATCTAACAGAAGGGTGGAACCTGATTGGCCCGCACCGCGAGCATGGAGAAGGCTACTGGCTGAGCAGTCACCGCCCGCAAACCATTGAACTCCGAGAGAAGGGGGCGAGTCGGGCGCTTGCAGCCTGGCACTCTCAGACGGCGTCCCGAATTCCTGCGATGGCCGCAGTGGGGCCGTCGGGGTGGCCAAAGACGCTGCTGCCTGCGACGAGGACCGTGGCCCCAGCCTCAGTTGCTACAGGAGCGGTTCTGGCATCAATGCCGCCGTCTACCTGAATCGGAATCGACAGCCCGCGGCGAGACAGCTCTGCCGAGATTACCCGAATAGCAGGCATCGACTCTGCCATGAAGGACTGCCCGCCAAATCCCGGCTCTACCGTCATCACCAGAATCAGCTCAAGCTGATCCAGAAACGGGAAAATGGTTTCCGGCGCAGTGGCAGGCTTGATCGAAAGCCCTGCGCTCAGACCAGCGTCATGAATCACCTGTATGGTTTCCCCAACGTCGCTATCCGCTTCGACATGGATAGTGATGTGGTCCGCCCCGGCCTTTACATAGTCCGCAATGTAGCGTCCAGGATCAGTCATCATCAAATGAACATCAAGAAAGGCATCGGTGTAGGCGCGTACACTGGCCAAGACTGGCGGTCCCATCGAAAGATTGGGGACAAAGTGCGCATCCATCACATCTACGTGCAGGAGGTCTGCACCGGCTGCCAGAACGGCATCGATATCTGCGCCCAAACGGCAGAAATCGGCGGCGAGCAATGACGGTGCAATCAAGAGGCGGGTATCGCCCGCAAACGGGTTCAATCGTCCCATGAGTTGACGTTATCGTCGTTGTCGTCGTCATTGAGGCGATTATCGATCGCGCTATCGAGCCCGTCCTTGCCCTTAGACCAGATAATTACGTCACGATCGATGTCGTCTTCGTCTTCGTCGTAGGGGGCGTCGTCGTCGTAATAGCCATAGATCACTGCTCCGTCAACTTTCCCGTCGTAGTCCAAGTCCAGAGCCACCTGGTAGCTTCCTTCCCAACCATCCACATATGTATCGTCGTCTGCGCTGAGCATCGGTAGTGCGCGAGGATTCAGGTCGACGTCGGCTGCACGCAGGCACTTGATCAGATCTTCGTACTCGCCAGAGTTCAGTCGCTTATCCACAGTCGAAATCAACGTGAAGGGGTAGTAGGAGTAGGTGCTGCGATACTGCTCGATCGCCATCTGTAAAGCGCTCATTCTTGCCTTGGTCTGAACGATACGTGCCTTTTCGCTTACCTTGAGAAAACCACCAGCGGCAAGTCCAGCTAAAACGGCGATGATGGTAATCACGGTAAGTAACTCAACCAGAGTAAAACGACGCGTTTTCATCATTGCCTCATGTTCTGACGGGAAGGAATATCCGGTTACTATCAGTTATACGCTGGCCTTGTCAAGGGATCCAGCTCATCCGGTAGGCCTTACGACCGTGTTCTGCCCGCGGTTCTAATCATTAACGCGCCTTCATCACGCCAGCAGGGACGAAATCCTCGCGCCCCACCCACAAGAACTGATCGATCATCACGCCATCCTCAAGATTGCGGATCAGGAGTTCAGCGCTGGAGACAGGTACGGAAATCATTCTGGGTGCCCGCACCCAGTGCCAGAGTCCGTAACGACTATCAGAAACGATCATCGATGATTCCCCCACGACTACGCCCACAGAGTTGCCACAGCCGTCCTCCCAGAACACCCGCAGCCAGAGATGGTAGGTGCCCGGTGGAATCTGCACAGAGTACCGCGCTGTGCCCTTGCCTTTCCCAGCGTCCACGGGAATCGCGAGGACGTGATTCCCAGAGGCGCCGTTCGCCTCGCGGACGTCCATCCCCTCACTTGGCGGTTCAGCTGGATGTTCGGCTTCAAATACATGGCAGCGAATCTCCTCGACTGCTGACTGCAAAATGCGCGGTTTTACGGGCTGTCCCCGCGCCTCTGGATTGCGGAGCAGACCGCCCACGCAGCCAGTAAGAATCAAGGCGGCTGGCCCCCAGAGCGGGCGCCACCCAGCCTGCGGCCACTTTCCCCGCCATACTCCCAACGCGGCAGCGACGACGAGCCCCGTGTGGCTGGTAATGACGGTCGTAAATAATCCGGCAATCAGGATCACCACGCCAAACACACGCTCGTGGTCCTGCTTTCCCTTTCCAAGAATGCTCCCGCCGACTAGCAGGAGCCAGGCGAGCGCCAGCGGAATCCCTCCCTCGACCGCCCAGACCAGATAGGTACTGTTTGTATCCGGCGCCACTCGATTATCGTAGTGGGCGGGGAATGAGCGGTGATAGTTGCCGATCGTGTTTTTGTACGATCCCAGGCCAAATCCCAGTGACCGCGCCGAAATTGCGCCTGGTGTGGCCTGCATCTCCAGCAAGCCGCGCTTGGCCTGACCATCCGCGTGATGAAGACGGAGGGACTCCACCGCCGCACGATTGAGCAGCACTGCCAGCAGCGCGACCGCAAAAATTGCGCACGCTTGTGGCAGCCGGCTGCGGCGCCGCGTGATCGCGGCTGCGCCAGCGGCCCCAAGAAGAATCAAAGGGCCGTTGTCGATCGCTGTTCCGCAGACTGCTGCCACGGGCACCACTCCCCAAAGTGCCCACCGAGGGGCAGTCGCAGCCAGCGCCACGAGCCCCACCGCAGCAACCAAACCAAGCCGAGCCGGACTTGCGAAGTTCGCAAAACCCAGCCCCGCTGCCACAGGTGCCAAGGCGGCCAGCAGAAACCCCAGCCAGCGTTTGTCCTCGGGAGCCAACGCGCCACACACGATCCAGCCCACTCCGATCACCAACAATAACTGCGCAGCCTCGCGGAAGCCCGCTCCGCCCGTCGGTGGGGCCGCGAGGCAAACGGCTGCGCAAAACAACGCCCACGTCCAAGGCGGCTTGGGCGGTTGCGAAGGATTCCCGCAGAGGATCAGCCCCCCGGCCAGACAGACCAGAACGGTCGATACCGGAATGCCGTGCCAATTCACCGCCAGAAGGTCGAGCAGAATCGCCGCCGCGATCGCCAGGGCAGCTATTCGCCGCGCCATGTCGGCATCCCGATGGTGTAGCGTGTTCCCTTGGGGTTCCCGCTGGTGCCTACCAGCAGGTATTCCTCGTTGCTACTGTTGCCGACCGTGAGCGTGACCATGGTGGAACCTGGCACCGATCCGACCGCATTGATCATCTCTCCCAGATTAATCACCAGCAAGCCCGCCACCGGCCGAGCCGAGCCGATCAGCTTCAGCCCATTGTCGGCCCGCAGATAACTACGCGAAAAACGGGCCAAAGCCTTGGGCTTCAGGCAGTTCATCATCTGCCCAGTAGGCGCCGAAATCGCAACCAGATAGGTGGCCGAACCGATCTGAATGTGCAAGTTTACCTTTGCCCCAGAAACCTGCAACGGAAGCTCGAGAATCGGGGTCTCCTGCAAGTTTACGGAAAATGCCTGCCAGACCCCCAGCGTGCCACCACTGACTGCATTCTCGACATCGGTAAGGGCCTCGCGGGTAGATAGCCGCACAGAGTCAGGATCGAGCGGCTTCCAGGCGCTGGTGAGGTCCCCATAATCCTGCCAGCTCACTTCCGGGTTGAGTGCCTGCCGTTCAGCAGCGACCGTCACGCGCGACACGGTGAAGGCGTTGGCGACAGTCCAGAGTGCCAGATGCCCGCCCTCTAGCGGCTCCTCATCCTGGACGTCAAACATCGTGCGGCCGTTGTAACGCACGATGACACGCGTGCCTTCCTTGCGACATTCAAAGTGCCACATCCGCCAGTGGACCTCATGGTGATTCGTACCAATTGGAAACCGAAACTCTCGATCGGTGGTTTCGGCAATGACTACGCCCTTGCGCCGCAACTGCGTCACGCGATTATTATCCGCACCGAACATCACCGAGTAGCCACTGTTCACATCGTAGCCATTGGTACAGAATGAAACGTTCAGGTCACGCCGAATATAATACTGCTGCTGAGAGCTCAAGGCAGCCGCCAGCGACAGATATGCATCCACCACCTGGTCCCCATGAAAGGATCGCTTGCTGTGCAGCACCGCCGCGTTCTGGCTCTTGCCAGCC
>DMTJ01000038.1 GCA_003477185.1 Lentisphaeria bacterium | reverse complement strand
ATCCACCTAGAGCCTGAAACGCAGCCGTGATGTAAGGTGAAGTCTCGACTCAACTGGCAATTTTTAATTCTCTCCGCACTTGCGGTCCTGTTTGTCTCCTGCAGCAAGCCGGCCCCACAGCAGCAGGCGCGCATGGAGAAGGTGGAGGAATTCCGCAATGGCCTGAACGTTGACCAGGTGAAACAGTTGGCTAGTTCCCGGGTGGAGGCCAAGATGAAGGTAGGCCCACAGTTCGACGAAGACGCGCGCGCCGCTGAGCTTATCTATGACCGGTACAGACTCAAAATGGAAGACTTCCCCAAGGCTCCGAAGGAGTTGGAGCAGCTGAAGGACGAGTTTCGCGCCTTCCTTGATCTGGAAACAGAAGCCAAGTTTCCCACTGCCAAGCTGGAAGACTTTCGCCGAAAGGCCGTGACTGCGTATCCTTTGTTCGAAGTCGGCTCCCAGATCACAGTGAAGACGCGCCGCGGGTCAGTCACCGGGATCGTCCGAGCAGTTGAATTTGACCGGATCAAGGTAGACGCACAGCTAATCCTGTTTCGCGACATGCTCTCCCCTACCGACCAAGATTTCGACGAGCAGTTTATTGAGCGGCGACGCCAGCACTTCTTAGATCGCCAGTTTAATACCCCAAGGAGCCAGTTTCGGAGTGACCTGATGGCACGCCGGGTCGGAGGCGCGTTTGCCAAGGATTTTTTTGTCCGGGTAAATAACAGATGGATCCGAGCTGACCGCCTGCAGGAAACCATCTTTAAGGCAGAGCTGGCCAAAATGCGTCACAAATTCGATGCCGAAATGCGCGGAAAGTACCGTGCCGAAGTCACCGCACAGTTGCGCGAGGAAGGCTTCATCGACTGACCAGAATAAGTCAGTGCGGCATGCTCAGCTCCGGCGAAACGCGGCGATCGTCGCTTGGTAGAACGCTTCCGTCTCATCAAGGGCTCGGTCCAGCGTAAACCTAAGAGCGACATGCTCTGCACCTGTCGTTGCGATCTTCGTAGCGCTATCGGTATCTTCCACCAAGCTGCGTACTGCCTCCGCTATTGCGTCGCCATCGCAGCTGGCATGTAGACAGTGGACGCCGTGCGCCCCCAGTTCTGCCGAACCGGTCCCGGCCGCCACGATGGTAGCGGCCCCGCAGGCCATCGCCTCAGCCGCGGCAAGGCCAAAAGATTCGAAGCGGGAGGGCAGCACTGCATATCGTGCGCGCTGGAACGCCTGCTGGAGTTCCAGCTGAGAAACAGGGCCGTGGACCGTCACGCCAGCGGGGACGTCCGTGAGCGCAACACGCCCGTACAGCTGCAAACGCAGCGGCAGGTCACTCAGCGCCCCCCAGGCCTGGAGCAGTTCGTGCAGCCCTTTTCCGCAGCCGTCCCGGCCTGCATAGATCAGATCAAGGCCGCGATCAGCCCAGTCGTTCGCAGCTGGCGCAGGCATCCGGACCGGATTGTAGATCACCGTAGACGGACTGCAAAAGCGCTCGACAAGCTCGGCTGCCATAAACTCACTAACGGAAGACACGGCGTCGGCCCGCGCCAACGACCAAGGCTCGAGGAGCCTGTGCAGCATGCCTGCTCGCCGCCCGGCGTAGTGTGCTCGGCAGACATGACTGCCATGAGCACGCACCACAAGAGGTATCGGCAGCTTGCCGCTACTCGCTGCCATCCCTCTGGAGAGCGGAACCTCCGCCAGATCAATCTCACCAGCCTTTGCCCAAGCCCGCACCTGCTTCCAGAGCTTTCGCCGCGCAGCCAGCCAGGCTCCCCTAAACCGGCCGACCGGTATGTCGACTAGCTGTCCTTCGTCGCCACTAAGGCCAAGGCCAAGGCCAATCACGCGGACCTCATGGTCTCGGCTGCGCCAGCCCTCGGCCATTGCTCGAATGACCAATCCCTGGCCGCCCGCTGCAGTAGTCGCGTACTCGTTGCAGATTAGGCAAATACGCATTTTTTCCTAGTCGCGTTTGGTATGTCTCAAGAGTCAGCTACCATAACATAACCTGCCAAACACGACTGAGAAGGTGGACGCTGTGCAAGTGCGAAAAACCACAAAACCATTTACCCTACTCGAGTTACTTGTCGTGATTACGGTCATCGCAATCCTAGCAACTATGTTACTTCCCTCACTCTCAAAGGCTCGCGAGAAGGCGAGGCAGGCGAACTGCTCGGTTAACCTGAAACAGATCAGTCTGGCAATGCGCAGCTATGCGATCATTTATGATTTCTGGTTTCCAGCTCCCATGACTGGGACACCAGCCGAGTGCCCGAGTGAGTCGTTCCAAGCCATGGATCTGCTCGTCATCAGCGAGGAGATGACCGCCGCACGCTCCTTTCACTGCCCCAGTTCGAATCTGGAAACGACCATCACCTCGGACGATCACATCTGCGGAAATAACTACCTGTTCGTGGTGGATGTCAGCGGACCGCAGTCCGAGAAACGCGCCGGGGCTGACACCGCCCTAGCCAGCGACAGACGCAGCAACCACGTGGACAGGGAGGGTGACGGCCTTTTTGGAAACGTGATGTTTGGGGACGGCCACGTCGAAGGGTTTCTCAGTGCCACGTGGTGGGATTCCGAGCCCATAACCGAGCTGCTCAGTAACCAAATCGAAAACTCCGACTAGACTCAGGTCCGCGGGCTTCTTCAACCGTTTCAGCGCCCCGCAGGTTGACAGTGCGAAGCGAAGTTCTATCTTTTCGGCTTTCTTTTTTTCGCCGACATTGGGATCGCACGCATGGCAGCCGCCCTAAGACCGACGCCATTTCAGCTCGAAAACATTACCAACGCCGACGGCCTCCAGATTGCTTTTGCTGGGATGGCTATCGTCTTTGCCGCGTTGATTTTTATCAGCCTGTTCATTGTTGCCCTGCCTAAGATCCTGATAGTGGCAAACAAGATTTTGCCAGAGGCAGAGCCGCACATTCCTGTTCGCAGTGCCAAGCCCAAGGCCGCGGATACCTCATCAGCCGGCGCTGAGATCGCCGCGGCAGTCGCATTCGCCTACCATACGAATCAGGAAGGTGACTGATGGAAATTCTACAAGGCTTTTTTGCGTCGACCGGTTTTGCCAACCTGAGTGTCGGCAACATGATCATGATGGTGATCGGGATGGTTTTCGTAGGGCTGGCAATCCGCAAGGACTACGAGCCACTCCTGCTCTTGCCAATCGGCTTCGGAATCATCGTCGGGAACATCCCGCCTATTGAAGGCATAGCCCTCAGTGTATACGATGAAGGGAGCGTCCTGAAATACATCTACTTTGGCGTCCTAAAAGGGATCTTCCCGCCGCTGATCTTCCTTGGCATTGGTGCCATGACGGACTTCTCCGCGATGCTCTCCAACCCGCGCCTAGTGTTGTTGGGCGCCGCTGCCCAAATGGGGATTTTCCTTACCTTCATTGGTGCTCTATTTCTCGGTTTCCCGGCAAATGAAGCTGGCGCGATCGGCATCATCGGTGGTGCCGACGGCCCCACTGCCATCTTCCTCTCTGCCAAGCTGGCCGGTGAGGATCTGGTCGGGCCCATTGCAATCGCGGCCTATTCCTACATGGCCTTGGTGCCGGTCATCCAACCGCCGATCATGCGACTGCTCACAACCCGTGAGGAACGCCTGATCCGGATGAAGCCGCCGCGTCAGGTCTCGCAGCGTGAGAAGATCATCTTCCCAATCGCAGCCTTCCTGATCTGTGCGCTGATCGCCCCCGGTGCCCTCACTCTGGTCGGCATGCTGTTCCTCGGCAATTTGCTCAAGGAAAGCTGTGTCACCGAAAGACTTGCGGAAACCGCAAGAAATGCGCTGATCGATATCGTGACCATCCTGCTCGGATTTACTGTGGGCTGCTCGACACAAGCACAGACTTTCCTGAAGGCAGACTCGATCAAGATCTTCGTCTTGGGTGCCGCGGCATTCGCCATAGCGACTGCCTGTGGTGTAGTCGCAGCCAAAGTGATGAACCTGTTCGTGAAGGACAAGATCAACCCCTTGGTGGGTGCTGCCGGCGTTTCCGCGGTTCCGGACTCGGCGCGGGTCGTGCAGCAAATCGGCCAGGCCGAAGACCCACATAATTTTTTATTAATGCATGCGATGGCCCCCAACGTCGCGGGCGTGATCGGATCTGCGGTTGCCGCCGGTGTATTGCTGTCTGTGTTAGGAAATTGACGTTCGATGGAGAAACTTAGTTGTGAGTAAGAAGACCGTTCGTTTTATGTGCACAGCGTTCCGTGACGGGTTCCAATCCGTCTACGGGGCTCGGGTATTCACTAAAGATTTTTTGCCGGCTATCGAGGCCGCGCAGGCAGCCGGGATCAACTACTTCGAGGCGGGCGGCGGCGCTCGCTTTCAGTCGTTGTATTTCTACTGCAATGAGGACGCGTTCGATATGATGGACGCCTTCCGCAAGACGACCGGCCCGGATGCAGAACTGCAGACGCTGGCGCGCGGCGTCAACGTGGTCGGCCTGGAATCCCAGTCTCGGGACATCGTCAAGCTGCATGCCGATCTGTTCAAGAAGCACGGCATGACCACGATCCGTAATTTCGACGCTTTGAATGACGTAAACAATCTGATCGACTCCGGTAGGTACATCTCCGAAGCTGGCCTGAAGCATCAGGTATGTGTCACGCTCATGGAGCTCCCGCCGGGCTGTTCCGGTGCCCACGATGCCGAGTTCTACGAAGCGACCCTGCGCGCCATCCTAGACGCGGAGATCCCCTACGACTCGGTCTGTTTCAAAGACGCGTCTGGCACAGCAGTACCGTCCAAGGTCTACGAGACCATCAAGCGTGCCCGGAAAATGTTGCCCGAAGGCACAGAGATTCACTATCACACGCATGAAACTGCCGGTATCAGCGTGCTCTCCAATAAGGCTGCACTGGATGCAGGTGCAGACGCGATTGACCTCTCGCTGGCTCCCTGCTCCGGCGGTACCTGCCAGCCGGACGTGGTCGTCATGTGGCACGCACTTCGCGGCACGGATTACGAGCTTGACGTAGACATCGAGAAGGTACGCGAGGCAGAAGAAGTGTTCAAAGAATGCATGGCGGACTATTTCCTGCCACCGGAAGCTACTGCCGTGGAGCCGATGATTCCTTGGAGCCCGATGCCCGGTGGCGCGCTTACTGCGAACACCCAGATGCTCCGCGACAACGGCGTCATGGACAGATACCCCGAGATGATCAAGGCCATGCGCGAGGTCGTCGAGCGTGGCGGTTTCGGCACCTCGGTCACCCCAGTGTCACAATTCTACTTTCAGCAGGCGTTCAACAACGTCATGTTTGGGCCTTGGAAGCAGATCGCACCGCCGTACGGCGAGATGGTTCTTGGCTACTTCGGCAAGCCACCAGTTCCGCCCGACCCAGAAATCGTGAAGATCGCCTCGGAGCAGCTAAAGAAGGAGCCGACCACCGAATCACCGATCGAGATCAATGACCGCGACCCGAACAAGGGAATCGCACCAGCGCGCAAGCGCCTCGAAGAAGAAGGTCTTCCTGTCACCGACGAGAATATCTTCATCATCGCCACCTGTAAGCAGAAGGGAATCGACTTTCTGCAGGGCAAGGCTGAGATCGGCGTTCGCAAAAAGGAAAAAGCTACGCCCGCACCTGCGAAGTCCGCAACTCCCGGTGCGCCAGGCACGTACACCGTCACGGTTGAAGGCAAGCCATACACCGTCAAAATAGATGGTGCCACTGCCCATATCGACGGCAAGAGCTACCAGGTCGGCACCGGCCAAGCTGAAGCTGGCTCTGAACCCGTTGCCGCGTCCGGCCCAAGCGTAGAGGTAAAGGCCGAAATGCCCGGCAAGGTCATGCGCCTAGTCGCCCACGAAGGCGATGCCATTGAATCTGGAGCCCCAATCCTCGTGCTCGAAGCGATGAAGATGGAAATCCCTGTCAATGCTCCTTCTTCCGGGACGGTTCGCAGTATCGCGGTCGCTCCCGGCGAGCAGGTGTCCGCAGGTGACGTCCTGGCAGAATTAGCCTGAACCAATCGCGGACTGCCAGATGAGCAAGCGAGCGATCTATATTCTCGGTCAGCCGCGCGATAAAATATATGCCCGGGAAGACCAGCAACGGCTAGAGGCCGCGCTGGACATCCTGCCTGGCACACATCGCAGCGACGCGCTTGGTGACGTCAATATTGAAGATGTAGAGATCATTCTGTCCAGCTGGGGGGCCCCGAAGCTGGACGAGAGCTTTCTTGACAGAGTGCCGAAACTGGAGGCGATCTTTTACGCGGCCGGTTCTGTCCGAGGTTTCGTCACCGATCGAGTGTGGGATCGTAACATCACGGTCTGCTCTGCGTTCAAGGCCAATGCCGTCCCGGTTGCGGAGTTCGCATTGTCGCAAATTCTGTTTAGCCTGAAATGTGGCTGGCAACACGAGCGTTCCTGTCGCTCGCACGAAACCCGCACCAGATTTCCCGTTGCCGGCGGCTATGGCAGCAAAGTCGGCCTGATTTCACTGGGCGCGATCGCCCGGCTCGTCGCCCAGCATTTGCAGAACTTCGATCTGCAGGTCATCGCCTACGATCCCTTCGTCGACAACGAGCAGGCCGCCGCGTTAGGCGTGGAACTGCGAAACTTGGACGCCGTCTTTCGCGAAGCCGACGTCGTCTCCTTGCATACGCCCAACCTGGACGAGACTGCAGGCATGATTACCGGAGCACACATTGCCTCCATGAAGCAGGGCGCAACCTTCCTCAATACGGCCCGCGGACGAGTGGTGCGGGAGCCTGAGATGATCGAGGCATTGACGGCCCGGCCAGACCTCCAAGCGGTCTTGGATGTGACCTATCCAGAGCCTCCTGAAGCAGATTCACCGCTATATCAGCTTGAGAATATTGCTTTGACACCGCACATTGCTGGATCGATGGATGCGGAATGCCAACGCATGGGGCGCTATATGACTGACGACATTTTGCGTTATCTTACCCATCACCCGCTCGAGCACCAGGTCACCAGAGAACAAGCCCAACACATGGCTTGATCAGGAGTTTTTCATGCGCGCTGCACTTACTGTTTCCGCGATCTGTCTTGCCCTCTATGGGACGGCATACTCGCCGCTTACGACCGAGATTCGCGATCTCATCCTGCAACTTGAGAATCACGACGAGACCACTCGGATCCAAGCGGCAGACCGGCTACGGGACCTCGGAACCGCTGCGAACTCCGCAACGCATGCGCTGCTGGACGCGGCAGACCAGCAGTTGGGTGCCGCCCAGCTGCCCTACCTTTCGGCAGCCGCATCTGTTTCGCCCGGGCACAGAACTGTGGTCCAGTTGCTCGCGATCGCTGCCGCGCTCGAGGATCCGCTCTCGGCCAATTTGTATCTGGATTTGTTGGGCGAGATGGGTCACCGTGCAGCCTCATCGGTCCCGTTCCTGATCGAGATTTTGCGGAGTCCGCACCCGCTCCGGGCGGAACAAGCACTCGCACGTATTGGCCTACCGGCTGCGCAGGCAATGCTTGCTGTCCTGCGTGAAACCGACGACCCGGTGGCTACTGGTCGGATCGTCCGCACCTTACACCGGCTGGGCTCCCATCCTGATGCCCCGCAGATTGTGCCGTTGCTGACACAGCTGCTGCGTAGCGGCGACCAACGACTCCAATACGCCGGCCTCCGTGCGCTCGGCGGGCATGGCCAGCACGCTTCTGGATCCGTCCCGGCGATCGAGGCAATGGTCCTGGCTGCCGACGACCCCAAGGCACTTCCTCCAGTTGCCTGTTCTGCGCTGGCCAACATGGGCGCCCCGGCTGTGCCAGCTCTGGCGGTAATTGCGACACTGGCCCAGGAGCCCGTGCAGATCCTCGCGATCCTCACCATCCGCGACATGGGCCCAATTGCCCGCGGCGCGGTTCCGACGCTAGAGCGTTTGCAGAGCAGCAAGCTCGTGGCCGTACAGCAAGCGGCCCGAGAAGCCCTGCCACGCATCCAATAGGCAGCAATGCCCGGAAAGTTTTGGCGCCGCGGCGACCAACAGAAATACGACCGCTATCTACTCACAGCCTGGCTGATCATCGTTGTCTTCGCCGCCACTTGGCTTGAGCTTTCGGTTGCTGCCTTGGGCATCCTCACCCCGCTGGTGGTCCTGCTTTCCTTCCACATCGGCGTCTCCGTCGGGCCCTTCGTCGGCTTCTTTGCCGGCTTGATTGGCAGTGCCGCAGTCGAAGCCTCGCTGGGGCGGACCTCGACCGCTGTCCCCGTCCTCATTCTCACGGCTCTGATGGCTTGGAAGTGGCGCGACCACGGCGAGAGAAATTTTCTGCCCATCCTAGTCTTCCCTGGCGGAGTTCTGGGGGGGCTCTACGCGCTGTACCTGCTCACAACCGCCACGTCGATTTCTGCCTGGCCCAGCCTAGCGACGAGCCACGTGCCGATTCTGCTGACGGCGGGATCGGCTGCCATAGGTGCGATCCTGCTCCCCATCTGGTGTCATTGTAGCGACGCAATGTCCACGCGCCTCGAACTGCCACGTTTCAGAGTAGACCGATGAGCGCAGCCTGGAGGTTCTGGATTGATCGCGGCGGGACCTTTACCGACGTAATCGGCTGTGCGCCGGACGGCACGCTCCACGCGCACAAGCTGCTCTCTCACTGTCCCGAGGCGTACGCGGATGCGGCGGTGCATGGGATCCGGATGTTGCTCGGGCTCCCAAAAGACGCTGAGATGCCGAGCCATAGAATCGAATCTGTCCGCATGGGCACCACAGTCGCGACCAACGCCTTGCTCGAGCGTAAGGGCGAGCGTACCGCCCTCCTGATCACGAAGGGGTTTCGCGATGCACTGCGGATCGCCTATCAAGATCGCCCGGACATCTTTGCCAAGGAGATTATCCTCCCTGAGCAGCTCTATGACCGGGTGATCGAAGTCGATGAGCGCGTGCTGGCCGATGGCACGGTGCAAACCCCACTCTCTGAGACCACTGCCCGTACGTATCTGGAGGAGGTGCAGCGCGCTGGCTACGACGCCGTTGCGATTGTCCTACTGCATGCCTGGCGCTATCCCGCCCATGAGGCAATCCTAGGCCAAGCAGCGCGGGCGTTGCGAATTCCGCAAATCTCGGTCAGCCACGAAGTGGCCCC
>DMTJ01000268.1 GCA_003477185.1 Lentisphaeria bacterium | reverse complement strand
GCGTTGGACCGCTCATTCGCATCGCTGCCGTCGATCGAAGAGAAGCCGATGGTGGCGGTTTTGTTGAGGGTGGCACTCGGTGTGGCAGTGGCGAGCACCGTGACACGGTAGGTGATGGTGATGCTGTTGCTTGGCTCGACGTCGATGTCGGCGTTGGCCAGCGCCAAGCTCCAGGTGATGGTCTGGGGATCGCCCACTCCGCCGGTGCCACTAGTGCTGCCCGCGCTAATGGTGTTTCCGGTGCCGGTGACGATCGGGGTAAACGAGGTGTCGTAGGCGAGGCCTTCATCGAGGACATCGGTAATGCTGAGGTCGAAGGCGTCGATGGCATTGGTCTCGGTCACGACCAGGCTGTATTCAAGGACATCGCCAGGGGTGACGATGCTAGCGACTCCATCGCAGCGCGTAATGTCGGCCACGGTCTTGGTGACGCTGACGTCTGGCTCAACGATGGTTACCGTGGTGGAATCGCTGACTGTGTCGCTGAAGTCTGTCACTTGCACGGTGTTGGTCTTGGTCTGGCCAGCTTCGTTGGTTGCGGTGTTCGCAACCAGCGCTTGGTAGGTGATGGTTAGGAAGTCGTCTGAACCGTCGCCATTGGCCGGGTTGGCCACGGTGGTTAGGTCGATCTGCAAGGTCGGTGGCGTCCAGGTTGTGGTGGTGCCGGCGATGGACATGCCGGCGTTTCCAGTCGCGACGGAGACGGTGCCAGCCTCGAACGTCAGGTTGGCCGGCAGGGTGTCGGTGCTGCGCAGGTCAAAGGTCGAGGCTGTTTCCGGGATCGTGACGAGGTAGGAGTAGGTGATGATCTCGCCGATGGTCACCGCGGTCCCGGTGGTGTGGGCCTGGTTGGTGGCAGATACAGACTTGACGACTTCGAGACCGTCGTTGTCATTGATGGTCGCGGTGTGGTTAGTCGTGGCACCCAAGATGGCATTCGGGCCGCCGCTGACGCTAGCGAGGCGGAATTGAACCGTCTCATTCGATTCGTCATCCGTGTCGTCGGTGACAGTTAAGGTGCCGACTTGGGTAGCGCCCGAGGCGCTCCCGGCGGGAAAGTTCAAGGTTGCGGTGGCAAAGGTACTGTAATCTGTGTTGCTGGTAGCGGTTCCCGTGAGCAAGTCGCTGAGTTGTACGGTCACAGCGCTGGTGATAACGCCCCCTGGCGTGGTCAGGACCACTACGACAGACTGGGATGCGCCGCTTTCACTCACGCTCATGGCCGCGCTCTGGAACGCAACAGACGGGATGTCATCGTCTGTGATAGTGACCGTGTGGGTGGTTCCTGTGCTCACGGAGGGTTCCCCGGTGGGATTCTGCAAGACCAGGTCAATCGTCTCCGAGGACTCTGGCGAGAGATCAGAACTGATGACGATGCTCACGGACTGAGTCGTGCCATCCGTGCTGCCGGCGGGAAAGTTGAGGGTCGCAGTGCCTGGGGAGATGTAGTCGGCACCGTTAGTCGCACTCCCACTGAGGAGATCCATAACATCGACGGTAGCATCTACTGTCAGGGCGACACCGGCACTCAAGGTCACAACCACGGATTGGGCACCTGCGGACTCCGCAACGGTGCTGCTGCTGGCTGCGAAGCTGAAGCTGGTGTCGTCATCGTTGATGGTAACGGAATGCTCGGTCTGAGCGCCCGGCACGCCCGGCCCGTTGATCCCAGTGATTGCCAAGTTTACGGTTTCATCCCCTTCACCAATCAGGTCATCGATCGGATTGAGGGGCAGGAATAGGGCGTATCCGCTGCTAGAGCCAGCGGGAAAGGTAAGCGCGACTGGTATCGTCAAGGCGGTGTAATCTGTGCCACTGGTGGCGGAGCCGGTAAACTGGTCGGTGACTTCCACTTCTATGTCATTGCCGAGCGGATAAGGCCCAGGGATGATCATCACCAGACCAGCGAAATGGACGGACGTGCTCTCGTCGGTGGATGAACCGGGGAACTGAAAGTCGATCATGGCCGGGGCTTCGTCGTCGCTAATGGTGACGGCGTGCTGGGTGGTTGCGGGCGTGGCGAAGCCTGAGACCACCTGCAGATCGAGATTGATGGTCTCGTCGCCTTCGAGCACGAGATCATCGGCGATGGTGGCCGGGATGTCACGGGTCTCGCTGAAACCGGAGCCAGCGACGAAGGTAAACTGCTGTGAGGTAATGGGGCTGTAGTCAGTGCCGGAGGCTGCTGAACCGGTTAATAGGTCAGTGTACTGGACAATGAGATCGCTGGCGAGGACGCCGCCGGTGATAGTGAGTGCAACCACGAGGTTGTGCGTGGTGTTCGCTTCGCCGACGCTGCTGGTAGCGGTCTGAAAGCCGATGAGAGCGGTTTCGGTGTCCACGATCGAGAGGGTGAGCAAGGGGGTAGCACCGATTGTGCCAAATGACGGGTTGCTGAGGAGCAGTTCGAGGGTTTCTGTGCCCTCAATAAGGAAGTCATTGAAGATTGACAAGGTGAAGGTAATTGTGGCGCAGTCTGCGGAACCGGCCGGAAAGGTAAGTGTCTCTGGTGTGCTCAACGCTGCGTAGTCAGTGCCGCTGGTGGCGGTGCCAGTGAGTTGGTCGGTGAGGCTGACACTGAGTGGGTTGCCGAGGGTTCCGGATGGTACGGTGAGCTTGGCGGTGATGCTGACGCTGGCATTGGCCTCCGTTTCTGAGCTGGCACTGACGGTGAAGGCGACCGAAGGGGCTGCTTCATCGTCGGTAATCGTCACGACGTGATTGGTCTGACCGTCGAGGCGTAGGTTGGTGGAACCGGTCATGCGCAACTGCAGCGTTTCGGGCCCTTCGGTGCTGGCGTCATCTTGGATCAAGATAGGCACTACCTGGGTACTGCCGTCGGCTGAGCCAACC
>DMTJ01000547.1 GCA_003477185.1 Lentisphaeria bacterium | reverse complement strand
CGCGGCCGACTCGCTCTCCGCTTGCAGTCCAAGGCGCTCTACCCGCATTTCCGCCGCCTGCAGGTCGGCTTCCATGACGCCCAATGCCGAGATCGATCCCAGCTCAACGAGCCGGGCAGTAGACCGCCGCGTTTCAGCGAAAGATTCGGCCACCACCTGGTGAGCATCAAGCACTCGCGTACTGGCTGAATACTGAGCGAAAGCCTGGCGTAACTCAAAGTATAAGCTGCGATGCTTCACCACCGTCTGATTGTACGCCTGAATCGCAAGGATCTCGTTCAGTTCATCAGTACGAATCAGCCTCGGACCGAGCGGGATGGAAAATCCCAGCCCCACGAATGGCTGCACGGCACTGGAGGCACCACCTTCCAGATTAGTCCCAATGGACGGGCCAAATGCCAAGGATGGATTTGGCAGCGGTGTTTTGATTTCCGCCACCCGCTGTTGCCCCTCGTACGCCATTTTCAGAGAGGCTAGCGTCGTGTTATTCCTTTCCATCACCGAAGCCGCCTCAGCAAAACTCAGGCGCTCGCGGTCAGTCACGGAACGGGATCGACTAGTGCTGACCTCGTCATACAGCGTCTCTGGCTGCAAGACCAGCGGTTGATACGTTTGGCACGATGTCGCCAGCATGATTGCCGAGCTGACGAATGCCATTCTTAAAATATTTTTGATCATAGGATGCCTATGCCATGTCTGTTTGAAAAACGACGAGAGATCCTGCCGCACGTGTCCGGCAGAAAGAGAAGCGGGGGCTTCAAGCGGAGTGCTTGAAGCGGGGCTTGAGGCGGAGCGGGCCGCCAAGCCTAAATCAACAGCGAATCTGGATGCTTCTCGCTTGCTGTAGCCATGTCGGCCTGGCACCTGTCTGGGGCACCCACCGTGGCAGTTCCGTCGTGACCCTGAGCTGCTCGTGCCAAATTGGCGGTATTGCCACCAGAGGCAGGGCAAGGATGTGGTGCAGTTGGAATGAGCGGGCTAGCTCGACCGTTGACTCAATGACCAAATCAAGGCACCCACCATGCTCCGCTTCGCGGACCGTCTCAGATTCGTCGTGGTGATGATCATGGGGGTGGTGACCAGCCACGCCGTATTCTTCTACAGCCTGGATCGACAAGGAATTGTCCGCGGCGGAGGTCCCAGAAATACAAACGTGCGCCTGCCGCAGACAAACAACGATCGGCACGGTCGGCAAAATCGCAATTGCTGCAACTAAAGTGGCCAATGCTATCGAAAGGATTGGCCGGCAATGGATAATGAAGTGCTTCATAAGCGAGAATATAGGGACCAATGGTCTAACGTCAACTCGGGTAGAACCCAGAGATAGGCTACGGTTCCATCCTCTATAGGCGCCGTGCACCCTGCGTTGCCTTTCGGCTGACCACGCCGTTGCTGCAGGCGACTACAAATCGTTGCGGTAGGTTAGATCCCCTGGTTTTCGCGGTACTAACCCTGAACAACGGCCTCCTCTCGCGTCGCATGGTGTGTATTCAATTGAATCCCTTTCCCAACAGCCTGATCTGGCTCTCCGTAACCACCCTGCTCTGCGTGGTAGGCTGCGGCCCCGAGCCAGGCAAACAGAGCGCAACTGCTGCGCGAGACGCGCCACTACAGCAGCCCGAAACGTTGGCGATTGTCGGCCCAATCAGCTTCAATCAGCATGTGCGCCCAATCCTCTCCGACAGCTGTTTCGCCTGCCATGGCCCCGACGCAGACAACCAGCAAAGCGCCTTCCGGCTCGACAGCGAAGAGGCATCGCGGATGAATCTGGCGCTGGCGGGCCAGCCGCCGCGCCACGGCGTGGTTCCCGGCAAGCCGGACCAGAGTCAAATCCTCGCCCGCATTCAGCATCAAGACCGCGCCCAACGCATGCCACCACCAGCGGCAAAAAAGCAAGAAGTCACGCCGCAAGAAGTAGCCATCCTGCGCCAGTGGATCCTTGACGGCGCCAGATACGAGAGGCATTGGGCCTTCGTCCCACCGGTCCGCCCCAAGCAGACAGCGGTAAAAGCAACCGCTGAGATCGACCGGCTCGTCATGGCGAAACTGAAGGCCGAGAACATGCCGCCCAATACCGAGGCGGAGCCGGTCGTTCTGCTGCGCCGGCTTTACCTGACGCTGACAGGCCTGTCCCCCAGCCCGGAAGCCGTGAAGGCGTTTCTCAGCGATTCCGATCCGGCGCGCTACGAGAAGGTCGTAGACCAGCTCTTGCAACAGCCAGCCTGCGCGGAGCGTCTCACTGTGGATTGGCTCGATGCCGCGCGCTATGCGGACTCATACGGCTACCAAGTAGACCGCCCCCGACAGGTCTGGCCCTGGCGCGACTGGGTCCTGGATGCGTTCAAGAACAACCTGCCCTATGACCAGTTCATCCTACATCAGCTTGCTGGCGATCTAATTCCAGCCCCTACCCAGGAAAGCAGAATTGCCACGGCCTTCAACCGCCTGCACATGCAAAAGGTCGAAGGCGGCTCGGTGCCCGAGGAGTTTCGGGTCGAGTACGTCGCGGACCGCGCCCAAACCGCAGCCACGGTCTTCCTCGGCCTGACCATGGAATGCGCCCGCTGTCACGATCACAAGTTCGACCCCATCACCCAAGATGACTACTTCGGCACCTTTGCCCTATTCAATAATATCGACGAGAGCGGTCTCTATTCCTTCTTTACCCGAGCGGTTCCCAGTCCCACCATGCCAGTCCTGAATGACGACGAGAAGAAGCAGCTTGCTGCGAAGCAAGAAGCAGTCGCCACCGCGCTGGCCGAACTCGAGGCACACCGACAGCAGGCCAAGCCTGCATTCCAGACCTGGCGGGCAGCTTGGGACGGAACGGTGACGTTGGATCCCATCGCTTCCTTCAACTTCGATGAGGCCGAAGGCGGCAAGCTGCTCAATGGCGTCGCGGGCCAACCGGACGGGGCGCTGAATGCCAATGACTCAGAGCGGGTCCCCGGCTTTCGCGGCAATGCCGTCCGCATGGATGGCGATAGCGCAGTCAGACTTGGCAGAGCAGGCCCCTTCCAGCGCCATCTGCCGTTCAGCATCAGCCTGCGCCTGCACCTGCCTAAGACCTACGAACTGGCATACGCCTGCGGCCGCACCAAGGCTGCCTTGGATGCCGGCAGCCGCGGCTACGAACTCCTCATCGACCGAGGCCGCCTGAACTTTGCCCTGGTCCACTTCGCCCCAGGTAACGAGATTCGCATCCGCTCGCACCAGCCGGTCCCGCTCAACAGCTGGCAGCACATCACCGTCAGCTATGACGGATCCGCCCAAGCAAGCGGGATTCAGCTCTACCTCAACGGTAACTCACTGCAGACAGAAGTGCTGAAGGATCACCTCACCAAGGAGATCTATTACAGCCCCCCTGAAAAGACCGAGGCCGGCAAGCCCAACAAGAAAAATCCGGAGCTTCAGATTGGTGCGCGGATGCGTGATGTCGGGCTGGCGGACGCCAGTGTTGACGAGTTTGCGATGTTCGCCACCGCGCTCAGCCCCCTGCAGGTTCGGGCGCTGCACGCAGGCGAAGCCACGCCCAAAGACGATGCCGAACTCTTCGCCTACTACGTCAGCCACCAGGCAGCCGACTGCCAAGCAGCCCGCGATGCACTGGCCGAGAAGCGCCGCGAGCTCAATGAGTTCATGAATACCCGGTTTCACCTGATGATTATGGCGGAGCTGCCGCAGCAGCGCCCCACCTACGTCTTGACGCGCGGGCTCTACAGCACCCCGGACACCGAGCGTCGCGTCCAGCCCGGGCCACCCACCTGGCTGCTGCCGTTTGACGAGGACTACTCCCGCGACCGCTTGGGCTTCGCCAGGTGGCTGGTGCACCCGGACCACCCACTCACCGCCCGGGTGACCGTAAACCGCTACTGGCAATTGATCTTCGGCCGCGGCTTCGTCGCCACCGCGAACGACTTCGGCTCCCAAGGCACCTATCCCTCCCATCCCCAACTGCTAGACCACCTAGCTCTGTCGTTCATCGACTCCGGCTGGGACCTGCGGGCCTTGCTCAAGACCTGTGTTATGTCTCAGACATTCCGGCGAGATTCGAACACCACGCCCGAGCAGCTAGAGCGAGATCCCCACAACGTCCTACTCTCCCGCGGTCCGGCCATGCCCATGACCGCAGAGATGCTGCGTGACAACGCCCTCCGGGCGGCTGATCTGCTGTCGCCCCAGATCGGCGGAGCCAGCGTCGATCCCGGGCACCCACAAAAATCCAAATATCGCCGCAGCCTGTACACGAACTGGAAGCGAAACAGCCCAAGCCCCGAAATGCTGATCTTCGGCGCGCCACGCCGCCAAGTTTGCACCGTACAACGCGAGAAGACGCTCACCCCGCTGCAGCCGCTGGTCCTGATGAACAGCCCCCAATTTGTGGAGACTGCGAGAGTCCTGGCTGCGCACAGCCTCCAGCTGGACGCCAGCGAAGGAGAGCGAATCCAGAGCATCTTCTTCAAGCTGTCCGGCCGCCC
>DMTJ01000298.1 GCA_003477185.1 Lentisphaeria bacterium | reverse complement strand
CCTTGGTTATTGGACGCAAGAACTGGATGTTCTTGGGCAGTGCCAGTTGAATGCCTCAAATGGGCGCCATCCCTGGTGCACCAGAATGCTGCTCTCCGGAGAACGCGGGACAAACTCAATCGCGGGTCGCATAGGCGCTACCTTTCCCTAACCATCATAGAAATCTCACCGATCATGCAACTATCATACACATCCTCGCGCAGATCGGTCATTGTCGTGTCCGCGATCTGAACTAGCCTAGCATTCGTTTCACACCACTAGCACCTTTGACACGGATCTGGATCATGAGCACCTTGCACGACACAGCGTACCCGCTGACAGACGAACAACTCCACCAATACCGAACCAACCATCACATCTGCCTGCGTGGTGTCGGTACTGGCGACATCCTTGACGAGGTCCGCGCAGCGATCGGAGCTCACGTGGCCGAAAAAGTCAAAGACCTGCCTGAGTTGGCAGAGCGTGACACCTATGGCAAGGCGTTTCAGCAGGTTCCCAATCTGTGGCCGAACGAAGAAACCGTGCGGACGTTCGTTCTCAGCCGACGCTTTGCTGGCATTGCCGCGGCTCTGTTGGGTGTACCGGCTGTCCGGATCTACCACGATCAGGCGTTGTTCAAAGAAGCTGGGGGCGGGCACACGCCCTGGCACCAGGATCAGCACTACTGGCCACTGGATTGCCCACATACCCTGACCATGTGGATGCCACTGGTCCCCGTCACCAAGGATATGGGGACCATGCACTTTGCCTCCGGTAGCCATGAAGAGGGCTATCTCGGGGACATTCAAATCTCCGATCAATCCGAGGCCTACTTCGAGAATTTCTGTGCCGAGCGTGGCTTCGAGATCATCAATCATGGCGGGATGGCTGCTGGCGACGCGACGTTCCACAGTGGCTGGTGCTTGCATGGCGCTCCGGGCAACGCTTCTGATCGTAGTCGCGAGGTGATAACCGTGATCTACATGCCGGCCGACACAACGGTCCTACCCGATCCAGATCCGCAGGATCGCTGGAATGCTAACCGGCGATGTGACCTCGCCAACTTTCTGCCTGGATGCCAGCCTGGCGGCCCGGCAGACAGCCCACTAAATCCACGACTCTTGCCTGCTGACGGCTGACCGACGTGGCGGATCACGAGGGATTCGCCACGCCACCCCGCCACCTGCCTGCATTAGGGTTGGCAAGAGCTGAATACACCTCCCTATCTGCTATTCTCCAGACATTGGAAAAAGCAATTTCCTATTATGTCACAGCCGGCATGCCCATCTAAGCCGCACCTCCTAGGGACAGCGCCAGACGGACGTTCCCTGTCGGCCGCTAAGCCACATAGCCAGAAATGCAAGGACCACGATTCGCCCGCTACCAGGCGAGCGCATTCTATTAAGTGGTCGCGAAACCGAGCGTTGCTAGAAGCTGAAGCCGAGGCCTATGCCGACGGTGCGCGGCGCTCCAGCTTCGCCGATGTAGGTGCCGGGCGCAACTCGAAAGGCAACGGGGACGTATTCCTCGTCGAACAGGTTGTGCACCCAAGCCCGTACGTCCCAGCGCTCGCTGCTGATCCCGACCTGCAAGTGCGTAAGCACGTAGGCTTCTTGCTTCTGCGCATTGGTCGGGTCGTAGGCGTATTCGCCGACTCCGCTCAGATCAATGCGCGCGTGGCCGGTCAGGTCCTGGTTGATCGCCCCGTGCTTGCTCAGGCCAAGGTGCCAGGTGTGCTCCGGGGCGAAGTGCACGGAATTTCCGTCGGCAGATGTACCGGGCGCAAACGGGTCGTCGTAGTCGTCGGTAAACTCGGCAGCGGTGATACCCACGCTGCCGTCCAGCTGAAATCCGCCGCCGAGATCCAGCGTGGATTCGAGTTCCATGCCACGGCTCCGGGAGGTGCCGACGTTATCAAGATAGAACAGGCCGAAGGTGCTAGGCAGGTAGATCTGCATGTCGTCCCACTCGACGTGAAACAGCGTGGCTGCATAGTGAAGTTTGCGGTCGAGCGCATGTCCCTTTACGCCCAGCTCGTAGGTCCAGGATTCTTCGGAATCGTAGGTCACCAGCTCGCGGGAGGGAGCCCAGGGATTGAAGCCGCCCGATTTGTAGCCCTTGGCTGCGGAGGCAAAGGCTGTGAATGCGGGGCAAGGCCGCCAGGCGAGCGCAATCTTGGGCGATACGGCCGAGTCGCTGTCGTCGAACGAGTCCGTCGCGTAGGCAAGATCGGTATCGCCTGTTGGAGACGGCGGGCCGAAGCTCGCGCGGTCGGCATGTTTGTCTTCATGCGCCACGCGGGCACCCAGAGTCAGGTCGATGCTGTCTTGCAGGGTCAGCGTGGTCTGGCCAAAGGCTGCAATACCGGTGTCCTGCATCTGCGCTGCTCCTGTGAGGGTAAACGTTACCGGAATGAGCCCAAACTGTGGGTGGTTAATATCCTGGCCAAAGATGTCGGTGGTTTCCTGCGTGAAGTCTGAATGAGACCCGTAGATTCCGGCTAGCCAGCGGGCGGTGATTTCCTCGGTCAGCTGCAACTCCGCATCGTCAGAGCTGCGCCAGCGAAACTCCTGCGTCCATTCGTCTTGGTCTTCCACCACTTCGCGGGTGCGGCCACCGTCCTGCGTGTTGGGCGTGCTGCTGAAGTCGCTGTCGGTAAGGTCCACGACCCGCCAATGCTGAAACCCGGTGATGCTGACAAAGTCGATCTGCTCGCCGATACGCTCGAGGCGCAAAAATGGAGCGACGACGTCGCGATCGGTCCGGCCCTCGAAGTCGTACTCTACCTCGTGCGGATTACTGCGGACTGAGTCCAGGTCGTAGAGGGCGAATGCGCCATCTCGATCACGCTGCGCCTGCACTCCGACACGGACATCCCAGTCATCTACATTCAGCCGCAGTTCGGCGCGGGTGGCCAAGGCATCGCGGCTGTCGACATCGTTGCCAGTGATGGTGTTCTCGGTGTAGCCATCGCGGACGCGATAGGCTGCGTCGAGCGCGTAGGCTGCCTCGTCATTGAGCGGGCCGCTCAGGCGGAGCTTGACTCGATGCTGGTTATCGCCAGCCACTTCGTAATCGAGTGAGCCGCCAAACACATCAGCGGGTGGCTGTGACTGAACCAAGATCACGCCGCCCAGGGTATTGCGGCCGTACAAGGTGCCTTGTGGACCTCGCAACACCTCGACCTGCTTTGGCGAAAGAAACTCCATGCGTGCAGTGTTGATCGACAGCTGCGGAATATCATCGATATAGGTGCCGATCGCCGGATTTCCCTGGCCGGAGCCGATGCCGCGGATGTAGGGGAAGCTCAAGCGCGCGGCGGAGAACGAGACGATGTGCAGATTCGGGATGCGGTCTGCAATATCGTTGATCGTGTTGGGCGATAGCTCGTTCAGTAAGGCTTCATTCACCAGGCTCAGGCTGAGCGGGATGCGTGCCGGGGATTCGCTGCGCTTGGTCGCCGTTACGGTGACAGTCGGCAGCTCTTCCGCGGCTATGCTCAAGGCCACGATTGCAGCTAGCACCAAGCGCAGGCCATGAGCGTGAGGGATTCTATGGGGTCTCATCGTTATGTTCTTTCCCGTGGTCAGTTTCAAGATAATTGATTGCGGCTAGTGCCGCCTGCTCTTCGGCCAGTTGCCGCTTCTTGCCAGAGCCTTCGCCATACACCATCTTGTCTATCAGCACTTGGACTGTAAAGATGCGCTCATGATCTGGGCCCTCGACGCCAATGGTCTCGTAGAATGGGTGCTTGCCGAACAGCATCTGCGTGAGCTCTTGCAGCGCGCCCTTCGGGTTGGCCTGCGCGAGCTTGGACTCGAGATCCATCAGCGAGTCGCCAAGTAACTCGAGCATCAGCTCGCGGACGGGCTCAAGGTCGCTGTCTGCGTCGAGATACATGGCCCCGAGGAGCGCTTCGAAGGAATCGCAAAGCAGCGACTCGCGGTTTTTACCGCCGGTGGCCGCTTCGCCCTTCCCCAGCCGCAGGTGATTGCCTAGATCCAGGCTTCGCCCGAACTCGGCCAGGGTGCTCTCTCGCGTCAGCAAGGATCGCATTTTTGTCATCTGTCCTTCTGGCGCGGCCGGATAGGCTAAGAAGATCAGATCGGTGATCACTATTTGCAGCACGGCATCGCCGAGAAACTCCAGACGTTCATAGTGTTCCGTATCCACGGCAGTTTCTGCCGCATAGGATGGATGGGTCAGCGCATTCTCGAGCTGGCTGACGTCAGAAAAAAGGTAGCCGATGGTCCGTTGCAGGTTGTGCCAATTCATCGGAGAGCTTCCGTGCGTACATCGAGAATTTCGAGTTGCTGGACGTCCTGATCATGTTGGCGCCAGAGCTGTGGGACAGCTGCCACCGACAGGCCATCTTTTGAAAACTCTTCCGGCGTACGATTGAAGGCGATAAACGGCATCCCGTACCCGCAATGAAACAGCTGGCCGCGGGTGTGGTGCTCGCCGAGACTCTTGACATAGCGGGGGGAGACGCCCTCGAAGCAGAAGGTTGGGGGGCGATTGCTATGACCGAACGGCCGGAGCTCATCAAGCTCCGCAAAAAATCGGCTGCTGAGTTCCCGGAAGGTTGTTTCCCCGTCGCAGTCCAGCGTGGGCTGGTATGGCTCCCCTTTGGTTTCCCCTTGGACGGCGAGGGAAAACTTCTCGCGAAAGGCGTCCAGATTCGCGACGTCCAACTTTAGGCCAGCGGCCATCGGATGCCCGCCATAGCGCGACAGCAGCGAATCGCACTCACGCAGCGCGGCGACCAGATCCACGCCGGGGACACTGCGTGCGGAGCCATGTGCGATCCCATCCTCGATCGCCAGTGCAATTGCAGGTTTATCGTAGGCCTGGACGATACGGGAGGCAACGATCCCGACCACGCCACGCACCCAGTTCTCACCTGCTACCACCATTGCTGGTGAGTTCTCCAACTGTAATTTCTCGATTTGGGCCTCGGCCGCCAGATAGCTCGCGCGTTCGACGCGCTGTCTCTCGGTGTTTAAGGCATCCAAATCGGCGGCTAGCGCCATGGCTTCGCCGTAGCTTTCTGTAAGTAGCAGCTTCAGTGCACAGTTCGGGTCTGCTAGGCGGCCAGCGGCGTTGATGCGTGGGGCGAGCCGGAAGGCTACGTCCTGCGCGCGAACCGTCTCGCTCAGCTTGGCATGGTCGCACAGAGCGCGGATGCCGGGGCGGCCCTGCTGGGACATGATATGCATGCCATAGCGTACCAGACAGCGATTCTCGCCCCATAGCGGGACCATGTCCGCGATTGTCCCCAGGGCGACAAGATCCAAGTAGTTACGCAGGTCTACGGTTTCGCCGCCGAGTTGCTCGTCGCGACCGTATTTCAGCAGTGCATGCGCGATCTTGAAGGCCACGCCAACGCCGGCCAGGCACTGCAAGTGCGCTGCTTCCGGCTTGTCCGCGACAATCTTGGGATTGCAGACCGCGACCGCCTCGGGCAGCACACCGGCAGGCTGGTGATGATCCGTGATGATCAGGTCCACATCGCGCTGTTTCGCGTAGTTCGCAGCTTCGAAGCTTGTGATACCACAATCTACCGTGATGATCAGCTGGTGCTCCTTGACGGACTTCTCCAGCGAGGCGGCGGTCAGGCCATAGCCATCTTCCAAACGATGCGGCAAAAAGGAATCTACGCCAGCACCGACCGCCCGCAAAACGGAGACCAGCAGGGCGGTGCTGGTAATGCCATCCACGTCGTAGTCGCCGTGCACGAGAATACGCTCGTTGCGCTGCACTGCCTGCCAAATTCTGGCTGCGGCAGTTCGCGCGCCGGGGAGCAAATAGGGGTCGCTAAGATCTTGGAGTCGTGGGTTCAGAAACGACGGGATCGCCTCGTTCGGCACGTCGCGATTCGCAAGCACCAGTGCGGTGGGGCGCGTCACTTTAAACTCACGCATGATGGCGTGAATCGCGTCGTCGTCAGGCCGGGCTATGTTCCACTGCAGAGCTTTTCTGTCAGGCATCCGGGAGTCAGCCGGCGCCGTCGGACCCCAGGAACGCCTTATAGGCATCCTCAGTCATCAGACTATCCAGATCTTGCTCCCGTATGTTTGATACCTTGCAGAGCCAACCACGATCTTGCGGTGACTCGTTGAGCAGCTCCGGCTCGTCCTCGAGCGGTGAGTTTACCTCGTCCACGGTGCATCCGACTGGTGCGTAGATGTCCGAGGCGGCCTTCACTGATTCCACACTGCCCAGGGTATCCCCTACCTGCAGCGTGGCACCAGCGTCCGGCAATTCCACGTATGTCACATCCCCGAGTTCCTTCGCAGCATGCGCGGAAATGCCGATCACACCGCTACCGTCTTTGACCTCGATCCACTCATGGCTGGGCGCAAATTTCTTCATGAAACTCTCTCGTTTTTAAATGATTATCCAATGCTAATTCAGTAGCTCGATACGCTGTGTATGCAAGCAATCACCCCACGGATTTCGTCCAAAAATCAGCGTTGCATGCGAGTGGCGATCGCGCTGTCCACATCGTCGCGCCATTCCTGTAGCTCGGCGGTGCCCGCGGGCCTGCGGAAGAAGACGCCGCCGCCTGGCGCATCTACGCCGCGCAAAAACAGGTAGTAGGCGCCGCCGAATTGTTGCAGGAACTCTGCGTCACTGTGGGGGCAGAGCCAGCGAGCCAAGGCGCAGGTATAGAGCTTGTACTGGAGGTGATAGCCCGCCGCAGACATCGCCTGAGCGACCGCCGGTTGGTCGTAGCGCTCGAGCCAGTTCGACTTCCAATCCAGAATGAAATAGCGCCCGTCTACGCGAAACAGCAGGTCGACAAATCCCTTCAAGGCATTTCTGCCGCCGTCCACGTGCGGAAACAGAAAGCTCATCTCGGCAATCTTGTCCTTCTCCGGGAGGTCCGTCAGGACAATGTCCCCAGGCAACTGGGCACGTAGGTTGCGATAGACTAGATCCAAGGCTGCTGCGCGGACCACGCTGCGCGGTTGGTCAGTTTCTGCCAGCACGTTAAACTCGTCAATGCAGTCGTTTGCGATTTCCGCAACGCTGGTTGCCTCCAGGGCAGTTGCGGAGTGCGCCTCACGAACGATTCGCCAGTCTGCAAACTCGAAGATGCCATGCAGCATCGAGCCGGTGGCCGTGCCTGGCGGCAAGGCTTTATCGGCGCTTGGCTCCCTGTGCACGGGTTCGTCCGCGGCGCGAGCATCAGGCTGTTGATCGGAGGCCGCGTCATGCTGGTGCAGGCTGGAAAAGGAAAGGACTCGTTTGGAACGAGCAGAGTAGTCGTAGGCCGCGGGGGGGGCGGGGAGGGGGATGAAGTCTTTGCTCGCGGGCATGGGCGTTTTCGGGGCGTCAGCGCTGGCAGCTGGTACCCGCAGTGCCGTTACCGACACGCGCGATACGGTCGGGCAATCCTGTAGCCAGTTCTTCCGGATTGCCTGGCAGACAAAGCTGGATATGGCCGACTCCCTTCCTCCTGGCGGGCAGGTATAGAACGGCACATAGAGCTTGTGCACCGCCCGCGTTAAGGCGACATAGAATAGCCGCTTGTACTCCTCGTCCTCTTCACGCTTGTGAGCCATCGCGAGCTGCAGATCTTTGGTCAAATCGTAGGTAATCACTCCGTCTTTCCGGACTTTCCAATACCGCGCATAGAACGATGGGCTGAAGCCGCCAGCTACGAAAACAACAGGAAACTCCAGGCCTTTAGACACGTGCATGGTCATGATCTGCACGTTCGTGCGCTCACTGTCCAGCCGCTGGATCTCTGCTTCGTCACGCAGTTCGATGGTCCCGCTGATGCAGTTGTGCAGGTGGTTCGCCACGTCAGGAAGCTCGAAGCCGCGCTGGATGGCAATCTCATGCAGCTCCTGCAGGATGTGCTGGTAGTTGGTCCCCGCCCGCTCGCCGTGTGGCTCAGCTGCGAGTCGCTGAAGCAGCCCCGTGTCGTAGAGCAGCGAGTGAAACAGCAGACTCCAGTTGCGTGCTCTCGCCCACTCCTGCCAGCGGGTGAACAAGGCGCGCAGCGTGTGTTGCGAAGTCAGCAACTCGGTGCGCCAAAGGGCATCGACCGGAATGCCGAAGAAGGGCGAGAGCAATGCGCGGCGTAAGGCACCGTCATCATAACAGCGGTGAACTGCCGTCAACATCAGATGCAGGTGATACGCTTCGTCGGTCTTGTAAAGCCCGCCTTTCTTGTAGTACGCAAACGGCACGCCAGTTCTACGGAAGGCCGCCTCGAGGTCTCGCGCCTCGCGGGCCGTGCGGACCAGAACCGCGATATCATTTGCCGCCAACGTTCGCTCGGAGTCGCCGTCGCTGTACGTCAGACCTCGGTCTGAGAGCAACGCCTGAATCTCCGCTGCGATAAAGTCAGCCTGCAGCCGCATCGCCTCCGCGGCTGTGCGGTCCTCTTCGCTGAGATCGATCACCGTGACCGCTTCGCGCCCCGTGTCATCCTGAACCAGCTTTCTGCGGGCCAGCTCTGCAGGCGCAGCTCGAACCGGGATATAGCTCTCCCCGAACCAAGCCTTATCGCAAAAAATTAGATTGTAGGCATCGATTAACGCCGCATCCGACCGCCAGTTGGTGGGCAGCACATAATGCGGCGCGCCAAAGTCCTTATGTAAGCGCGTGACTGCCCGGCGATAGGTCGCGATATCCGCCCCGCGAAAGCCGTAGATCGCCTGCTTTGGGTCCCCGATTAAACAGAGGCGGTGGC
>DMTJ01000350.1 GCA_003477185.1 Lentisphaeria bacterium | reverse complement strand
TGAAAAGCATCCAGACCCAGATTCGGAGTGATGGTCTGGCCGCAGATAATGACCATCGGGATGGAGTCCATCATGGCGGTCAAAATGCCGGTGATCGTGTTGGTCGCGCCCGGACCGCTGGTGACGAGGACCACGCCTGCCTTACCCGTGACGCGGGCAAAGCCGTCAGCCATGTGGGACGCGCCCTGCTCATGCCGAACCAATACAAGATTTACCGGCGAGTCTAGCAGCGCATCGAATATGGGCATATTCGCGCCACCCGGATAGCCGAAGATGTGTTCCACCTCCTGCTGCTGCAGGCAATCCATGATTACCTCTCCGCCTGTTCGTTTTGCGGACATCGCAAAATCTCCAAAATGATTAGAAAAACGATAAGATCTAGGACTGTGCCCCAGATTCCTTGTGAAACTTAGCTATTTTAGCCCAAGTTGCAAGAAGTTTCAGTAATCTCTTTTTGAAAACTGTTGATTATGGGAGAAGTTTCGTCTTTCCTGCGTGATTTATTTTTTAAAACCCACTCTTGTTGAGGGTGGTGCGTTCTGGAGGCTCAGCTGCTGGCGAAAAAGCCGCCCGTGGCGAGCGCTTCGACAATCCGTGCCACGGAATCGTGGACCCGCAGCGAATCCGTCGGGACCCGAAGCGCTGGATTCTCCGGGGCTTCGTACGGCGCATCAATGCCGGTGAATCCGCGAATCTCACCAGACCTTGCTTTCTTGTACAAGCCTTTTGGGTCGCGTGACTCACAGACCGCCAGGTCTGTATCGATATGAATCTCGCGGAAGCGATCGGGGCCGATAATCTCGGCCGCGTTGCTGCGGTCCTTGCGGTACGGGGAGATGAAGGCCGTGATTACGATCAGGCCAGCGTCGTTCATCAACTTTGCGACTTCCGCAATGCGCCTGATGTTCTCTGTGCGGTCATGGGGGGAGAAGCCAAGGTCGCGATTCAAGCCATGGCGGACGTTGTCGCCGTCGAGCACAAAAGCGGTTCGGCCGAGTTCATTGACGAGATGATTTTCCAGCGCCACGGCCACCGTAGACTTGCCGGACCCACTCAGGCCTGTCAGCCACAACGTGACCGGACGCTGGCCGAGCACGCCGTGCCGCTCGTGGTTTTGAACCAGCGGCACCACGCGTGTAATGTTCTTGCTCACGGGGCCGCCCGTGGCATCTGGACGCAGATCGCTTTCCGACTGCGTCGCGCGAATCATCCCCGCGCCCACCGTCGCGTTGGTTACGCGATTGATCAGGACAAATGCGCCGAGCGCCTGGTTCTGCGCGTAGGGATCGAAGACCAATGGCTTGTGCATGGTGAGACGGACACTGCCGATGTCATTGACCACCAACTCGCCCGTCCCGGCTTCGAATCGCTCGCGTGCTAGCGTATTGACATCGAACCGGTAGCGAACCTCTTCGATCGTAACTGGTGCTGTGGCGCAGCCGCATTTCAGCAGGTAATTACTTCCCAACTTCATTGTTGAGTCTGCCATCCAGACCACCATTGCCTCAAAACCGCGGCCCACCGTCGCCACGTTGTTCACGTGGCAAAGCACGTCGCCACGCGAAATGTCGATGTCGTCCGTGGTGCGTAGCGTCACCGCCATAGGGGCAAACGCTTCGGGCTGCTCACCGTCAAACGTCTCGATCGCTTCGATCCGCGTGCGACGTCGCGATGGCAAGACGATGATCTCATCGCCCTTGCGCACATTGCCCGAGACCACAGAGCCCGCATAGCCACGGAACTCAGTGTCTGGCCGAATCACGTACTGTACCGGAAACCGGAAATCGATCAGATTCCGATCGGTCGCGATCTCCACGGTCTCCAGATACGAAAGCAACGGTGCGCCTTGGTACCACGGCATCTGCGAACTCCGCGTCACCACGTTATCCCCGTTCAACGCGGAGATCGGCATGAAGTGGATGTTGGAGATGCGTAGCTTCGCGGCGAACGATTCATACGAGCGGCGAATCGCTCGGAATGTCTCGTGGTTGTAGTCCACCGCGTCCATCTTGTTCACCGCCACGACAAAGTGTTGAATCCCCAGCAGGCTTGCGATGAAGCTGTGGCGCTTTGTTTGAGGCATTACGCCATTACGGGCATCGATCAGGATGATTGCGAGGTCGCAACGGCTTGCACCAGTCGCCATATTGCGTGTGTACTGCTCGTGACCGGGCGCATCGCAAATGATAAAGCTGCGCATGTCTGTGGAGAAGTAGCGGTAGGCCACGTCGATCGTGATGCCCTGGTTACGCTCGGTCTCCAGCCCATCGGTCAGCAACGCCGGGTCAGGGCCGCCCGTGGTGCCATAGGTCGCTGAGTCACACTGAAGCGCCTCCAGCTGGTCATCATAGATTCGTTTGCTGTCGAACAGCAGGCGGCCGATGAGCGTGCTTTTGCCATCGTCCACACTTCCGGCGGTCAGGAAGCGCAGCAGGTCCTTGTCCTGATGGCGCGCGAGATACTTCTCTACTGCTTCAGAAGTAGCCATCGCGCTTCTTCGCCTCCATGCTGTCACCATCTCCATGGTCGCTTCCCCGGCACTGCCGCTCTGAGGTGCGGGCCACCAGCATCTCTTCCACGATCTCTGGCACCGTAGTAGCTGTTGACTCCATCGCCCCGGTTAGTGGATAGCAGCCCAAGGTCCGAAACCGCACCATCCGTTCTGCGGCAATCTCATTTTCGCCCAACTGCAGCCGTTCATCGTCCACCAAAATCAGACTCCCATTGCGCCCCACCACCGGTCGCTTGGCCGCAAAGTACAGTGGCACGATCGGGATCTCTTCCTGCATGATGTAGAGCCAGATATCCAGCTCGGTCCAGTCGGACAACGGAAACACCCGGATTGACTCACCAGGACGCACCCGCGTGTTGTAGAGGCTCCAGAGCTCCGGCCGCTGATTACGCGGCTCCCAGTGATGATGCTCGTCCCGAAAACTCAAGACTCGCTCATTGGCCCGTAACTTTTCTTCGTCTCGTCTGGCCCCGCCGAACGCAGCATCGAACTCGTAATGGTCCAAAGCCTGCTTCAAGGCCTCGGTCTTCATGATGCGGGTGTAGGCGTCGGCACCGTGCGTAAACGGCGTTACCCGATCGGACTTGCCCTGCGGATTCGTCCAGACCTTCAAATCTAGGCCCAGATCCCGGGCAGTCTGGTCACGAAACGTGATCATCTCCCGAAACTCCCAGGTCGTATCCACGTGCAGCAACGGAAACGGCAGCGAGCCGGGGTGAAACGCCTTGCGTGCCAGATGCAGCATCACCGACGAGTCCTTGCCCACGGAGTACATCATTACCGGTCGGCGGAACTCTGCGGCGACCTCGCGCATGATCTGGATGCTTTCCGCTTCCAGCTGGCGCAGGTGTGTGATTGTGTAGTCCATCGCTCGTCGCTTCCGTTATGCTAGCCTGATTAATTCACGCGATTCGTAGTGAGAGGCTGTAAGGTTCTTGCTATCAGCAGCTTGCGGCAATGAGACGAATGAAGTCGTATCGAGATACGTCGACTTCGGCGAATCACGCAGGTTGTTGAGAGTGAGTGCATTACGGTTTCGTAGTAGATTCGCGTGAATCATTTAGGCTAGCGCATCAATCTGATTCAGGTACCAGCGAGACTCTACAATGAAGCCTTTTTGCAGTAACGTTTCCTTGTTATACGGCATTCGCTGCCAAACGTCGTCGCCAGCGGCATCCTCGAGTCGGCCACGGACCACGCCGCCCGCGCCTTCTACCACCGCCTGTGCGGCGGCCGTGTCCCACTCCATCGTCGGTGCCAGCCGTGGGTAGACATCTGCTGCGGACTCCGCAATCATGCAAAGCTTGAGTGAACTGCCGCGCGCGACGCGGTCCGCAGGGCCGAATCGTTCTTCCTCGGCCTGGATGTAGGCCAAGGTCTCGTCGTTGCAGTGGGACTTACTTGCCACCACCCGCAGCCCGCCGTTCACCCGTTCCCCCGGCAGCGCAATCGCCGTTTCCAGCGTCAGCACATCAGCCAGCGTGTTCATATTCGAAAAGTCTTGGGTGCTAGCCTCAGTCACGCGCACCGAATCTGTGGCCGCCCCGTGCAGAATCTCCGCGGTGATCGGCTCTGATTCGGGCCGCACACCGCCGATGTACAAGGCATCCAGCACTGGTGCGTAGACCAGGCCCAGCACCGCCACGTCACCCTCAATGAGAGCGATGTTTACCGTGAACTCACCATTGCGCTTAACGAACTCCTTGGTCCCATCCAGTGGGTCCACCAGCCAGAACGTGCCCCATTGCCGCCTCTCAGCCGTCGGCACTTCCGCGCTCTCTTCGGAGAGGATCGGGTAACCGGCGAGCGCTGCTAGCCGCTCGCAGATCAGCACATGCGCGGCCCGGTCGGCAGTCGTCAGCGGCGAGTTGTCCGCCTTGGTCTCGACATCGAAACCAGTGTCGTAAATATCCAGGATAGTGCGGCCTGCCGCGAGGGTCGTTTCAATCAACTGGGACAGCAAGGTCATTCCTCATCTTTTGTGCGGCTAAAACCAGTATTTTACACTATAGCAGATCTGCCGACTTTGTCACCGACTCCCCCAGTGAGCAATTGAATTTACAATCATTCAGGGCAACGCCGTCGTCCTCTCAGATCGACATAGCGTCGATCTACGCGTACAGTAACCCGGATGAAATCTGAGAATGAACTCCTGGCTTGGCTGCTGCCGCAATTGGCGCAGAACGAAAACGTTGTCATCCCGCCCGGCGATGATTGTGCCGGGCTGGCCGTTGCCGACGGCTCCATCCAACTCGTCGCCAGCGATGCGCTGGTCGAGGGCGTGCACTACCATGGGCGAGACGCCGCCGAGCCAACACCGCCGGAGTTGGCGGCCCGCAAGCTTCTCTGTCGCAATCTCAGCGATATTGCGGCGATGGGCGGCAGCCCCGTCGCTGCGTTGTCCGTCGTCGGCTTCCCGCAGGACTGCCCGGACCCGTGGCGCGAGGCATTCCTCCGCGGGCTTGCGAACTCCGCAACCGAGTACGGCGTACCGATCATCGGTGGCGATTTAACCACGACACCAGTCGTGACCGCCTCGCTCACCATTCTCGGAACCGTAGCCGCCGATCGAGTCACGACGCGCGCCGCAGCGAATCCCGGCGAGGTGATCTGCGTCACCGGTGAGTTGGGGAATTCCCTGGCTAGCGAGCATCATCTGCGGTTCGAACCGCGCTTGCAGGAGGGCCGTTGGCTCGCGGCCCGCGGCGTGCGCGCGATGATAGATCTGAGCGATGGCCTGGGGGCGGACCTGCCACGGCTTTGCCAAGCATCCGGTGTCAGTGCCCAGATTACTTC
>DMTJ01000559.1 GCA_003477185.1 Lentisphaeria bacterium | reverse complement strand
TCGCGGCAAGAACTTATGAATCGCGGACAAGCGCTATCCTTTGGCTACACATTCACCGCCGGGGTGCTCACGTTCACGTTTCTTGGTGTTTGGATCGGGAAGAAAATGAACTGGCCGCAGGAAGCGGGCGTTCTGGGGGGGCTCTTTATGGGGCTCTTCTACGGTGCCTACGAGCTGTGGAAGCTGATTCGAATGGCTGAGCAAAATGAGAACAATGACTCCACTGACAAAGATGAGTGACTGGCGCATACAAGCCGGGCTAGGTGCCCTGCTCTCGGCGGCCTGCCTGTTACCCTTTGCTGGACAGCCAAACTGGACGCAGTCGCTTGTCGCTGGCTGGCTCCTAGCGACGCTGAGTGCAGCTGTCGTGATGTTTGCCGAACACCGCTGCATCCGGAATGGGACGCCGCCGATGGTGGGCCTTGCCATCCGCTCAGTCCGTGCAATGGGCTTAGTGCTGGTGCTTGCGATTGCACAGTTCGCTCAAATTGAACCGATCAACGCGCTGACGTGCGGCATCTTGGTGCCCTATGCAGTGCTCACTGTTTTTGATGTGTATTCTCTACACCAGCTATCTCAGAAGGTATAAAAAGAATGAGTAATGTCGCAGCTCCCGGTCACGGGCATAGTCCTGCGGAAATCGCAGACCCTCATGCCGCCCTTGAGGCTGGCGCTGACGCGGCGCAAGCGGCCGTCGGTCACGCTGCAGAGCACCTAGCCGTTGAAGTTGATAAGGGCGCCGCGCTGACCGAGTATGTCCTTGGGCATGTTGCCAATAGCTATGAATGGCATTTGCCGTTTGGCGTTCATATCAACCTGCCGCCCTGGCTCTCCCTGCACGCGCTGATGTTGGTTATTGTCTCCACGGCTCTCGTTGCCCTGTTTTCGATGCTCTATCGCCGCGATCGGGTCCCCAGTGGCCTGACCAACCTGCTTGAAACGCTGATCGTATTTGTGCGCGACGACATCTGCATCCCGAATCTCGGCAAGGAAGATGGCCGGAGGCTGGCGCCGCTCATCCTGACCTTCTTCTTCTTCATCTTGGGACTGAATCTGATTGGGTTGATTCCGATCTTCGCAACAGCCACCGGCAACGTCAATGTCACCGGGGCACTTGCGCTAATCACTCTCAGCATGATGATCTTCGGCGCAATCCTCAAGAATGGAATTGGTGGCTTCATTGGCACCTTCATTCCGCATGGCGTTCCGCTTCCCGTCCTAGTCATCCTGACGCCCATCGAATTCATTGGCATCTTCATAAAGGCCTTCGCGCTGATGATTCGTCTTTTCGCCAATCTCCTGGCCGGCCATATCGCCCTGTTCTGCATCATCGGGCTGCTGTATGTGGTTGGCATTGCCGCGTTGCCGGCGCTTGGCATGGCCGTGGGCATCTACTGCCTGGAAATCTTCGTGGCCTTTCTTCAGGCCTATGTCTTTTCTCTTCTATCCGCGATGTTCATCGGCATGATGCTGCATCCGGAACATTAAAATCCGCCTTTACACTTTGCCGTCTTTCGGTAGGGTACTCGGCCTCGTTCCAAAAACACACAAATTTACACACATAATTCGGAGATCAGCATGACTGGTACACTCGCAGCTCTGGGCGCAGGCCTAGTAACTATTGGCGCCGGCCTCGGCATTGGTAAACTCGCAGCTTCGGCAATGGAAGGCATCGCACGCCAGCCTGAAGCCGCAGGCAAGATCCAGACCGCGATGCTGATTGCAGCGGCCCTGATTGAAGGCGTCGCACTGTTCTGTGCGGTTGTCTGTTTCCTCGCAAAGTAAGAGCATCCCGCTCAAAAAGATTAATGTCGGCTGCCCGCTTCGGTGGGTAGCCTGCCAGCCATGGAGGCTATGCGCATGCTAGACCCCACAATGATTCTGGCTGCTGGTGGTGGCGGTGGACTCACCGACGTCGATGGCGCAATGGTGCTTTGGACGTGGATCACGTTCGGCATCGTTCTGGCCGTTCTCTCCAAGTTTGCCTGGAAGCCGATTCTCAACGCTCTTGACGAGCGCGAATCGCACATCCGGCAGGCCGACGAGAACGCCACCAAGATCAAGCAGGAGCTCCTAGAGGTCCATGCCCAGCGCGAGAAGATCATCGCTGGCGCGGATGCCAAGGCCAAAGACATCATCGCCGCGGCCCGTGATGGCGCAGTTGACGAGGCGGAGACAATTCGCAACAAGGCGCGTGATGAGGCCAAGATCTTGGAGGAGAATGCAACGCGTGAGATCAACGCGGCTCGTGATCGTGCGCAGGCTGTGCTACGAGCTGACACCGCTGAACTTGCCGTTAAGTTGGCAGGAATGCTGGTGGGCGAGAATCTCGATGATCAGAAGAACCAAGTGCTGGTTGACCGTCTGATTAAGGAGCTGTGAGCATGCAGCCAAGCAAAGTTGCGCAGCGTTACGCAAAGGCGTTCTACGGCTTGGCTGCCGATCAGCGGCTGACAGAGGAAATCACTGCGGACTCCGCAAAAATCGGGGCACTGCTCGATGCGAGCAAAGCGTTCAGTGATCTAGTGACCAGCCCAACTCTGGAGGCCGCCGACCAGCGGGCGACATTGTCGAAGCTGTTCGCTGGCCAAGCCCAGCCGCTGACCGTACGATTTCTGAGTTTTCTTTGCGAACGTGATCGCTTAGACCAACTCGCGGACATCTGCGCTGCGGTGCAAGTGTTGTACAATCAGCAACAGAACATCCTGCCAGTTGACTTGCATACCGCTCGGCCATTGGCCGGCGCGCAGATCAAAGAAATCACAGACCGCCTTGGCAAGCGATTTGGCAAGACGATTGACCTGAGCATTCAGGAAGACCCCTCGCTGATGGGCGGTTTTATGGTGATCGCGGGTGATGAGGTTATCGACCTCACCGTGAGAACTCAGTTAGCTACGATTCGTAAGAATATTTTAAACGCCTAAGAGGTTACCCAGATGGGCATTGAGTTACGTCCCGAAGAAGTGACGTCCATTCTCAAGGCTGAATTGGCCGGATTTGAGGGGAAGTCAGAGAATTACGAGATTGGCACCGTACTAAGCGTCGGTGACGGGATTGCCCGTGTCCATGGTCTTGAGAACGTGATGGCCGGTGAGCTGGTCGAGTTCTCCGATGGCCTTGTGGGTATGGCGTTGAACTTGGAAGAAGACAACGTCGGTATCGCGATCTTCGGCTCGGATACGACGGTTTCCGAAGGCGACCAGGTAAAGCGCACGAATACAATCGCATCAGTACCCGTCGGGCCAGAACTGTGCGGCCGGATCGTAGACGCCCTTGGTGTAGCGATCGACGGCAACGCGCCGATCCAGGGCAAGGAACGCGCCAATATTGAGGTGAAAGCACCTGGTATTATCGAGCGTAAAAACGTGCACGAGCCGCTGCAGACCGGGATTAAGGTGATCGACGCCTTGACGCCGATTGGTCGTGGCCAGCGCGAGCTGATTATCGGCGACCGTAAGACCGGCAAGACTTCGCTGGCGATCGATACCATTATCAACCAGCGGACGGAAGATGTACACTGCATCTACGTGGCCATCGGCCAGAAGCGCTCGACCGTTGTGCAGGTCTATGAGAAACTCAAGGCGCACGGCGCCATGGAGTACACGACGATCGTGGCGGCGACTGCCTCAGACCCTGCTCCGATGCAGTTTCTGGCACCGTACTCCGCTTCAGCCATGGGCGAATACTACCGCGACAGCGGCAAGCATGCGCTGATCATCTTTGACGATCTGACCAAGCAGGCTCAGGCCTATCGCCAGTTGTCGCTGCTGCTTCGCCGTCCGCCAGGTCGTGAAGCCTACCCCGGTGACGTGTTCTATCTTCACAGCCGCCTGCTCGAGCGCGCTGCCAAGATGAGTGATAAGATGGGTGCTGGCAGCATGACTGCCCTGCCAATCATTGAGACGCAGGCCAACGATGTGTCTGCCTACATTCCGACCAACGTGATCTCGATCACCGATGGTCAGATCTTC
>DMTJ01000231.1 GCA_003477185.1 Lentisphaeria bacterium | reverse complement strand
CGGGCAAAGAACAGAACGCGAACAAGGCACTTAAATGGTTGAAGGATGGCCGTGAGCTGGTCCAGCGTGCGGAAGACAAGCGCTTACTGATCGCCGGGACCGACCGCGGGAAAAACCACAAGCTTATCGAGTTGATTTACGGCTACACGGAGGACGCAGAGGTGTCCGCAGAGGCTCGATTGGTGGTGTTTAAGATGGCAGATCTGCTGCATCGTCGGAAGAGGCCGGTTCCAGCTGAGGCCATCACTGCTCTGAAGCTGATCGTTGCGGATCCAGCAAGCGATGCTGCGACCGTGAAGCGGTCCAAGGAAATTCTGGAGAAAGCAGCGAGTACGAAAGCCCCGAAGAAGAGGATCGCCGAGAAGAAGGCCGATATTATGCGTAACTGGCAGCTGGCTGGCCCATTCAGCGGGGCGGAAAAACTGTTTCTACACGCCTTTATCCCGGAAACTGCGGCGGGCGAGGTGACCTGGCGCGAGGTGACGGATGCGGACTTCTCTGGAGATCAGATTGACTTCATGAAGACGATGAAGGGCGCCAATCGCGTAGCTTATGTGAAGACCGTGATTCCCACGAAGAGGGCCCGGACAGCCCGGCTGGAACTGGGCAGCGACGATGGCGTGAAAGTTTGGTTGAACGGTACACTGGTGCATGAGAAAGATGCGAGGCGCGAGTGCAAGATCGGCGACGATGTCCTTAGCCTGTCTCTGGTGGAGGGGCAGAACCAACTTCTGGTTAAGGTTGTGCAGTATGCCGGGAATTGGGGATTCGGTGCTCGCCTCGCGCTAACTCCATAAAAAAAGATGTATTATGATTTGCGTGCTATAGTACCCAACAATTTGAGTCATGTTCGCGATTCCGGGAAAAACGGTTAACAAACGGGGAGAAGGCAAAATGGATAATCAGCAAGATCAAGCGGTAGCCAGTCAGACGGGAAGCCACCAGGGGCTTAGTGAACGAGAAAAAATAATGTTGTTCTGGGCGAGTTTTCTTGCTCTGACAGCGGCGGGTGTCGGCTTTGTGCTGCGTTCGCTAGCGGGGACTCAACATTGGGGCGCCGCCTTCGAAATCACCAACGATCAGGTAGGGGCCTTGTTTGGCGCTGGTCTGTGGCCGATCGCGATCACCATGATCCTTTTTAGCCTGGTCGTAGATAAGGTCGGGTACAAGGCGTCGATGATGTGTGCGTTCGCGCTGCAGGGGATTGCCGCGGTGTTGACGATCTATGCCAACAGCTTTAACACCATGCTTGTGGCTTGCCTGGTTGCGGGCCTTGGCCATGGTATCGTCGAAGCCTGCATTAACCCGCTCTGCGCCTCCATCTATCGGGACCAGAAGAGCAAGATGTTGAACATCCTACATGCTTCTTGGCCGGCAGGTATCGTGATTGGCGGCGTGGTCTATCTGACCATGTTTAAGGGCGCCACAAGCTGGGCCGAGGTAAGTGGCTCTTTCTGGTTCATGTTCCTGCCTGTGATCGCCTATGGCGTGATGTTCCTGATGTGCCATCACTACCCGGTCGACGAGCGTGTCGAAGCCAAAGTGCCGATGAGCGAGATGCTCAAGGAATTTGGCGGGCTTGGTGCCTTTATCGCCATCACCTTTCTATTCTACGAAATCTCGAACCAGGTCCCCGCACTGGGTGCAGCGCTGGCTGGCGACATGGGGCCATTGCCTAAAAAGCTAGCAGTCAGTATCATTGTCGGGATCATTGGCGGCGCGTTTTTTGGCGGCGTGGTTAAGTCCCGTGGTAAGATTCTGTTCTTTATCCTCTGCCTGATTATGATTCCACTGGCCACTGCGGAGATCGCAACGGACGGTTGGATTCAGAAGCTGATGCGCCCGACCATGGGCGAGTATGCGGGCTGGGCGCTGGTTTTCTCAGCCGGGATTATGATGGGACTGCGCTTCTTCGCTGGTGTACCGCTGAAGTTTATGTCGCCTCCAGGACTGTTGCTGCTTAGCTCGGTGTTTTCGATCATCGGCTTGTTCGCGCTATCGATGGCTGACGGTCTTCTGGTCTGGTTTGCCTTTGTCTTCTACGCCATCGGCCAGACCTTCTACTGGCCTACGGTTCTTGGCTTTGTCGCCGAGCAGTTTCCGAAGGGCGGGGCGATGACCTTGAATACGGTTTCAGCGATGGGACTGCTGACGGTAGGCATTTTTGGCTTTCCCTTTCTTGGCGCGGTGCAGGATGCCTACACGACCAAAGCCGTGGAGAAGACTCAGCCAGCGTTGGTCCAGAGCTTGCGGGCTGAAGGAACCACCTTTACCAACGCCGAGGGCGCAGATGTGCCGATCCTTAACAGGAACCGTCTCTTCGGTGTGAAGTACGATGCGATCAATGCCGAAGAGGTCAAAAAGCAGATCACAGATGAAGCTGCGCTCGCCGTTCTCGACAAGGATCTCACGCAAGTAGGACGCAGTACGCTGCGAGTCGCGGCTGTATTGCCGAGCATCATGGCGATCTCCTTCTTGCTGATCATGATCTGGTATCGCAGTCAGGGTGGATATAAACCTGTGCATCTGGTCCACGAGGAAGACGCCTGACCGGCTGCGGCA
>DMTJ01000066.1 GCA_003477185.1 Lentisphaeria bacterium | reverse complement strand
AGGTGGAGTTATTCGTCACACGGACCGGTGGCCATCTGGCACCAGTCACCTTTGCCCGCGGCGGCGCAGCCATCCGCCCGTATGCAGTAGCCCCGTGGGCAGAGGAAGACCTCCCACCAGATACCCCGCCGATTATTCGGTCACTCCGCGGTGATTTTTTCTGCATGCCGTTTGGCGGCAACGACGAGGTCTGGGAGGGCGAGGACCATCAGGTCCATGGCGCCACAGCTAACCTCGACTGGGAACTGGTGACGCACACCGCCGATGAGTTGCATCTGCGAATGGAATCCAACGTCCGCCCCGCAGTGGTCGATAAACGGATTTCCCTTCGCCCTGGCCACAACGCGATCTATTCTCAGCATCAGGTCAGCGGCGGCACGGGCCCCATTCCCATCGGCCATCATGCCTGCCTGAAGTTTCCGGATGTCGAAGGATCCGGGCGCCTTTCCAGCAGTCGCAAGATCCACCGCCAGGTGTTTGTGGACCCGGCGGAGGCTCCAGCAACAGGCGGCTACTCGTGCTTGCAACCAGGCGCGATCATCGACGACCTGTCCGCCTGTCCAACAGTGTTTGGAACCACAGCAGACCTCACCCAGTTTCCCCTGCGTCGTGGCTTCGAAGACATCTTCATCCAGTGCGATGACCCAACACTGCCCTTTGCCTGGAACGCAGTCAGCTATCCAGATCTCGGCTATGTCTGGTTGAGCATCAAGGATCCGCGGGTCCTGAGTTCCACCCTCTACTGGTGGTCCAACGGTGGGCGCCACTATGCGCCCTGGAACGGGCGGCATCGCAATGTCCTCGGCATGGAGGAAATCACCGCCTACTTCCACTACGGCTTAGCCCGCTCTGCCGCTCCCAACTCCTTACGGGAACAGGGAATTCCCACAACGGTAGAGCTAGACCCGAATGAGCCGTTGGTCGTGAACTACATCATGGCTGCCTGCCCAACACCTGCCGGCTTTGGGCGGGTCACCGACATCCAGCAGCGCGACGCAGAAACAGTGACGCTAGTCGATGAGAATGGCACCGAAGTCGAGATGGCGCTAGCGCTCGGCTTTCTCACCGAAGGCGGAAAGTAGAAACCTTCAACCGAAACGAACCGAGACGTTATGCCCCCTGAGAAGAATATTTCTCACAAGTGGACATTTCCAGCTCGGTTCCGCGCCGGTGCCTATGGCTGGAAATCTCAAACGCCCATCAAGCGGATCAAGGAAGCAGTCAGCGAGATCAAGAAGGTGGCCAGCACGGACCCTGCTACTGCCGCCGAAGGCGCAGTGCGGTTCCTGGAGCGCATCTCGCCAGCCATCGAGCATGCTGACAGCTCATCCGGGGCGATTGGTGGGGCCGCAAACGCCGCGATCGACGCGCTGGCCCCGATCGTGGTCCAAGCGGAGGTCGACGCTGCCATCCGCGACGACTGGCTCGAAAGGCTCTGGACAGCGATCCAAGAGGACCAGATGCCCTATATCGAGCTACTGCCTGAATTCTGGGGCGAGTTCTGCGTGACCCGAGAGCGTGCCTCGCGCTGGGCCGATAGCTTCCTGCCAGCCTGGCGTATGTCTTACTCCGCCGATTCACTTCCTGGAGCCTACTTCAGCGGTCGATCAGCCTGCCTGGGTGCTCTCTTAACCGCAGAGCGGTACGAGGAGTTGACTGAGTTGGTTGCGACGATGAAGCATCAGTATTGAACAGATTGACACTGGGTCGTAAAGGCGCTGGTCGCCCAGGGCAAGCCGCATGACGCATTGGCCTATGCAGAAGCAACGGATGACAGCTGTCGTGCTTATGGTGAAGTGCATGTCACGTGTGAAGCAATCTTGCTGTCTTTGGGAAAAGCCGACGAGGCCTACCAGCGCCATGCCTTCGGCGCGAACCACCGGTCGACCAATCTGGCGACCTTCCGGGCCATCGTCGCCAAGTATCCAGACCGCACACCAGCGAGCATCCTGCTAGACCTGGCGGCAAGCACTCCGGGGGCCGCGGAAAAGTGGTTTGCCGCGGCGAAGAGCACCGGGCTCTACGATACGGCAATTGCGCTAGTGAATCAGTCTCCCTGCGATCCCAGGACGTTGACTCGTGCGGCGCGTAAGGCGGCTGAATCCCATCCAACATTCGCCATGGAAGCCGGGCTCGCCGCCTTGCGCTGGATTGCTGCTGGCGACGGCTATGAAATCACCAGCCGGAACATCGACGACGCCTACCAATACACGAAGAAAGCCGCGACAAACGGAGGCTGTCGCGGGAAAGCGGAAGCGCGCATTCAAGCACTCAAGGGAAATGGTCGCCGCCTTGATTCCCTGGTGCTCTGAGCCCAGCCCCAACTAGAACAGCCCATGCCACAAGTCACCTTCACCCACAAGTTTGGATTTTGGTATCGAAACGATCAGCCTACTTCACGACTTCGAGATCTCGGGGAAACACGATTTGTGCCCAGATGGGCTTGTGGTCGGACAAGGGCTCTTCCAGTTCGATGATGCCACTGTCTACAGTCTTAGCGCCGGAGGAAGCATGATTGTAGAAAATGTGATCAATCACGCCAAGATTCTTATCGGGATTTAGAGCATTGTAGGTAAACTGCGTGGATAGATCAATAGTCAGATCCTTCCACGTCGGTTTCATCCCCGCGGCCTCAATAGTGTTCATTGCCTCATCGCCGATGTTGTTATTAAAATCTCCAACAGCAATGACCCGCTCTGTTTTCTCCTTCGGCAAAATCTCAGTCGCAAGCTGATAGGCATGGCCATCATCCTTGCCCGACTTGCAGATGTGCAAGGAATAGAATGCGATGGAAATGCCATCAAGCTCCGTCACGGCTCGCACGACCGACGCGGGATTCCAACCGCGCCTACGCTTTGTATGGGTAAGCTCATGCTCGGTGGTGCCCTTCAGTGGCGTTCGGCTCAGGATCGACTTGTATTTGTCCTTATGATTCGCCGAGGAGATCTTACCCACATAGCTGTATTCCATCCCCAGCACGGTCCCCACGCGGGCCGTCCAATCACCATCTGGGACTTCATTGAAACCAATGATATCCAGGTTGTACGGCTGGAACATCTCGCCAACCTGCTCGGGGGTCGTGCTTTTGCCGAACTCAACATTGTAAGCGGCAACACGTACGGAAATTGCCTGATCTGGCGCCGGGGCGGCAAGGCAGACTTGGCCTGCTGACAAGACCATCACGACAAGGGATGTACACATGAATCTCATTGTAAAATAGCTCACTTTTGATTATCTCTTTTGCGCCGGGCACGCTGTGGTTCTTTGCCTAATCCTTTTGCTATTTGCTGACTCTGTTGCTCGAGGTCTCATGGTGGCAATGCTATTTACCTGTACGCCGGCGCTGCTTCTGGCGCTCAAAGAGGCGGTCCATTTCCTTCAGCGCGTCAGGATCTTCGAATGCGCCGTCGTCCTCAGTCTCATCGATCCAGCCTGTAAGTGCTTTCCGGAATTTTGTGAGCGTTTCCTCCCGGGCTGGATCTTGAGCGAGGTTGTTAAGCTCAAAGGGATCTGTGGTTAGGTCGTAAAGTTCCTCTTCGGGCTTGTCCGTATAATAGGCAGCCTGCGCAGCGGAGAGTTTTCCTTGCTCAAAGAGTTTCAGGCCGGCGCGGCTCCCAGCCACATTGCCGAGACTATTCTCGAAACAGGTCATGCCGCGGACGTAGTTTCGGATGTACTTGTCGGTCTTCGAAGCCACACTGCGGCAGCGGTCCACGTTCATCCCATGGCGATCCCGCATGGCGAACAGATACTCGGGCTCTGGTTGTTGATTCGGCCCGAAGAAAATGCGGCCTTCCATGTAGTCGGGGATTGTCCCACCCGCCAGATCAATGAAGGTGGGCGCCATGTCCAAAGCAGAGACCAACTCATCCGTGATCGTACCCGGCTTCACCCCCGGGCTGAAGCGTTCGGGAATACGCACGATCAAGGGCATCCGAATGCCACGTTCGTAGAGGAAGCCTTTACCGCGAAAGATCGGCGGGCCGTTATCCCCCATCACCACGATTATCGTAGTCTCATAGAGGCCCTTGGCTTTCAGATCGGCGAGCAACGCGCCGATCTTCATGTCCAGCAGATTGACGTTTTCGAGATAAGCGCCTAACTCTTCACGGGCCTCGGGTGTGTCGGGCGTATACGGGTGAAGCTCGACATTGGCACGATCCACAGGGTGCTCCGGGCAAGGGAGGAAGGGGAAGAACGTGCCGTCGATTTTCTTGTTTACCCTATGGGTGTCGTAGAACTGATACTGACAGAAGAACGGTTGCTTCTGCGTCAGGCTATCCCAATTCCCGATGTCGTAGGGCGGAGAAGTGGGCTCGATAAATCCCCAATCCTTCTTGCCGTGCCCCGGAAAGCCGATGGCGTAGCCGGCATCGCGCAGATACTTGGTGAAGATGTCGACGCCATCAGGCAGAGGCTTCTTCTTCAATGGCGGCCGAATCCGCATGTTCTTGGAGTGGACTTGGTGCGGATAAAGCCCGGTCATAAAGCTAGAGCGGCTTGGGCTGCAGATGGACGCGCTG
>DMTJ01000028.1 GCA_003477185.1 Lentisphaeria bacterium | reverse complement strand
AATTGGTAGCGGCTGGGGAGGCTTCGCTGCCATGGCAGCCGGGGAATTCGATTGCCAGGTGACCACCACTACGATCTCTGAAGAGCAGTTCACCTACACCTGTGAACGAATCAGATCGCTTGGCTTGAGCGAGCGTGTCACTGTGATCCGCGAAGACTACAGAGATCTGCAAGGGCAGTACGATGCCATCGTCTCGATCGAGATGATCGAAGCCATCGGAGCGCACCACTACGACGACTACTTTGCGGTCGCAGCAAGGTGTCTTAAGCCCGATGGACGATTCGTCGTCCAGGCCATTACCATTGATAACGATCAGTACGAGCGGGCGAGCCGTGAGGTTGATTTCATCAAGCAGTACATCTTTCCCGGCAGCTGCATCCCTTGTGAGGGAGTTCTGCGGGCGAGCTCGTCACGTGCTGGCCTGGTTTGGGAAAGTGCCGATGATATTGGCCAACACTACGCCACAACCCTGGCGCACTGGCGCGATAACTTTCTTGGCAATCTCGCGCAAATCCGTGAACTTGGCCTACCAGCAAGCTTCATTCGCATGTGGGTCTACTACTTCTGCTACTGCGAGGCCGGCTTCCATGAGGCCTATATCAGCAATCTGCAGATCACCTTGCGGAATCCCGGAAAGTCGCTGGCATGATTTTGAGCTCGTTTGTGGCAGCGACGGTGCTTATGACCCTCGGGTGGTGGGGCGTCCGTCGTGGCATATTTCCGCTTGGCTGTGTGGACCTGCTGTGGGCCGTGTGCATCTGGCTTACTGCAGTCATGGCGTTTGCCAGCGGCAGTCACTCACTTCCCGCTTTCCTGCTGCTCGCGATGGTCACGATCTGGGCATTGCGCCTGGGCATCCTACTCGTCTCCCGGTTTCCTTCCGGGCGCGAGGACCGGCGCTACGCCAGTCTTCGTACTCACTGGGGCGGTGAAATCGGCTGGCGATTCTGGAGCATGTTTCAGGTCCAAGGCATCTTCGCGGTCCTGCTTGTCTGGCTCCTGGCTCCTGCGTTCTTCGCACCACTTGTTCTTCCTGGCCTGCTCGCTGGTGGAATTGGGCTATTCGGCCTTGGCTTCACCGGCACTCTGGTGGCCGACTGGCAGCTGTCCCGCTTCAAAGCGTCCGGAGCGTCCGGCCTGTGCCGCCAAGGCCTCTGGCACAGCGCTCGGCATCCCAACTACTTCTTCGAAATGCTGACCTGGGCAGGAATGGGGCTGGTCACCCTTGCCTGCGCCGACGGCTGGCCAGGCATCATCAGCGTACTGCTAATTTCTGGCAGTATCTGCTTTCTGACAGGCGTCCCCCCGAAAGAGCGCCTGGCTGCAGAGCGCTATGGCGCCGCCTACCAAACCTACAAAGCCGAAACCAATCGCTTCCTTCCCTTATCCCTCACAGACCCAAGAAATGGTGCAACATGATCACCCGCAAGCTCGATCTCCTCACCCTCCCAGACAGCCTAATCCGCGTCGGCATCAGGGTCTTAGTCAAGCGGCGACTCAAAGCCCTTCGACACGGTGGTTCTGTCCAGCAAGAAGAGCGCAAAGAAGAGCTGATCAAACAGCTGAGTCAAGGGCCAATCGCCGTCGCGACCGATGAGGCAAACGACCAGCACTATGAAGTCCCAGCCGCCTTCTATTCCTACGTACTTGGCCCCATGCTCAAATACTCGTGCTGCCACTGGCCAGCGGGCGTTACGACATTGGCAGAAGCCGAAGTAGCGATGATGGATCTGGTGATCGAGCGAGCTCAAATCAAGGATGGTCAGGATGTCTTGGATCTTGGCTGTGGCTGGGGTTCATTCACCTTGCACGCGGCTCAGCGGTTCCCACAGAGTCGGTTTGTGGCCGTGTCCAACTCCAACTCGCAGCGCGTGTTTATTACCGAGCAGGCTGCTCGCATCGGTCTGGAAAACGTCTCCGTCATCACTGCCGATATTAACGAACTTAAGCTGAGCGAGACCTTCGACCGCATTGTCAGCATCGAGATGTTCGAGCACATGCGCAACTACCAAGCGTTGGGCCAACTCGTCAGTTCGATGCTTAAGGATGACGGCCAGCTATTTGTGCACGTTTTTTGCCATAGCAAGCATGCGTACCTGTTCGAGGACAAGACCGATGATGACTGGATGGCACGCTATTTTTTCACTGGCGGCACCATGCCCTCGGCAGACCTGCTGCCGCGCTGCTTTGATACATTGAGCTGTACAGAGCAATGGTGGCATAGCGGAGATCACTACGCCAAGACAGCCGAAGCCTGGCTGGAGAACATGGATCGTCATCGGACCGAATTACAACCACACTTTCAAGAAACCTATGGAGACGAAGCGAAGCGTTGGTGGGTCTATTGGCGCACCTTCTTCATGGCATGTGCCGAACACTTCAATTACAGCCATGGTGCCGAATGGCATATCGAACACTACACATTCCGCAAATCATGACACGGTATCTACTGATGACACTGCTCTGTGCCACCACATCTCTTGCCGCCTCCGACCGTGCCGAAACCATCGAGAGCTTCTTCAATGCAGTCTCTCGCGACACCATGCACGTTCTGGACGACTTCTACGCCAGCGATGTCCACTTCATCGATCCACTAGGTGAGCTACATGGTCTCCCGGCGCTCCGTGCCTATTACGAGCGAATGTACGAGCCCGTGACCGCCATTCAGTTCGACTTTCCCAGCATTCAGCTGATCGAAAACGAGGCCTTTGCCACGTGGACCATGACCTTCTCATCCAGCAAACTGAAGCGTGGTCGTTCCATCGTCGTTGATGGTCTTTCACACATCCGTTTCGGTGCTGACGGCAAAGTC
>DMTJ01000300.1 GCA_003477185.1 Lentisphaeria bacterium | reverse complement strand
TGCTGCTTCTGCTGGCTGATGTCCGTCACAACACCATCGATTCCCTGGAAAACGTCGTCTTTGAAAAATGATTTCTTATGATCTCTTATAAAATGGACGATTCCATCTCTTGCAATAATCCGATATTCTTGTATCAATTCAGATGGTGCTTCAAGCAGCTTTGAGACATCCTTAATAACCGATGATTTATCATCAGGATGAATGAGTTCAAACCAGCTTACATTTTCGGATAGGAATTCATCAGGATTATAGCCACAAATGGGTTCACTATTGCTGATTACTCCTACTGACCAATCCGGATTTGCCCTGTAGGCCATGACTGGAATATTGTCAATTAAAGGTCGGCGTTTATCTTTACTTCCAGGAAGCCGATTGTCAACCTCGTTGCTCTTGGTAATATCACGCCCGATGCCATAAATTACCTCATTTATAGGAAGCGGTGTGACAGACCACAGGAGATGGAATACGGACCCATTTTTATGCAGCAACCGACTCTCGAAATTGAAAGTCTGATTTCCGGTTGATCCTTTTTTTAATCCTTCATTTGTCTTGGTATGATCGTCCGGATGAATTAAATCAAGAAGAGGCTTGGAAAGCAGTTCATCAGTTGTGTATCCTAAAATTTTCTCAAATGCGGAATTTGCATATTTGAAATAGCCGTCGGTGCCGGCTATGAAAATAAAATTTTCGGGTGACGAAACAATAACTTGATGATTGTGCGTATTTTTTTCATCAAAATTCATGCCATCTTCTCCGAATACCGTTAAATTTATTCATTGGCTTGTTACTTATAAGTAAACAGAAAAACCTTGTGTACATATTAGTATGTTTTTAAATAAGATTCTATATTTTTTCCGCCGAACGTAAAAGGTTACTCACGCGCAGTAGCGCGTTGAGTCCACCGCCTTATTCGACTTCCTAATCTTGCGAGGGAACAACGTAGATTGGATTAGTCAAATATGGGTTGCCTGCACCATACGGATTATTGATGCTATCTGGCGAATACTTGCTTCCGTAACGTCCGTAAGGATTGAACGTTGAATCTGGATCGTAGGGGTTCGTGCTCAATCGACCCTTGTAGTTCCCCTGCGAATCGTATAGTTTTGGTGCATCTGTTGCATGCGGATTCGTCCAAGACTTATTGCTATACCGACTACCATACTGGCTATACGGATTCATAAGGCCGTCGGCCTTGTAGGGGCTCCCAGCGCCGTGGGGATTGGCAAGCGAATCAGGATCATACCGACTCCCCGCATATCCAGGCACAAAAGTTCGTCGCGGAATCACAGGTTTTGGTGTCTCAACAGGGCGGATACGTGGAGCGGTGAATACGGTGGAATCAGATTTCGACTCGGACGAATAGTCGTCTTCGTGGGGGCGGCGAGTTGTTAGGGGCCTGAGAGGGCACTGCGAAGGATAGGCAGGAACCGCTGTTCCGGAAGACGGAGCAGGGCGCGTTTTGCGCAATTGCTGGAGGCAGTCGCGTCGTAGAAGGCTGCGAACTGACGCCTCCGGTTCGAACCGCCCGATCCATCATGGATGCCGTCATGCAAGTGGGGTCGAAGGTATGGCCTTGCTTCTTCCAGTATGCGGCGCGCTGGATATCGACGACCTTCCGGTCCATCATGGACGCCGTCATGTAAGCGGGGTCGAAGGTGTATCCTTGCTCCTTCCAGTATGCGGCGCGCTGGATATCGACAACCTTCCGATCCATCATAGATGCCGTCATGTAGGTCGCGTCAAACGTATAGCCACGCTCCGCCGAATATTGTGCACGGACACAATCAATGGCCTTTCGATTCGCGAAGGAATTTTGTCCGCTTGCCACCCATAGTGCGAGACACAAGCCAGTTAGGATAAGCGTTGTTGTTTTCATCGATTGATTTCTAAGCCGAACGACGCGCTCATCGGTCGGCCATTAGGCCGAACCCGGTACAGTGGCTGGTTCCACACTTCCTGCATTGGCCGGATTCGGATAGGCGGGAGCGCTCGATTGGAGCGCTCGAAATGAGCGACGACATCCTCAATTGTCTCGCACAGATCAGCATAGAGTTGAACTGGATTCTCGCCGTGCATCCCGCTTATCGAATCTGGGCACTTGCCAATGTAGACTTGGTCTTCATCCGACCATTCTACCCAACGGTGATGCTGATCTTCAACTCTCATCGCTCCACCACCTCTAATGCTCGCTTAACCGCCCGTTCTTAGTATGCCTTCACATCGGTGCTTGTTCGCCCGCTTATGGTCAGCGCATCTGGGTAGCGGAGATGCACGAACTTGCGGTGCGATCCCTTCCCCGCGCTTACGACAGCGGAGAAGCCAGCACGCTCCAAATCTGAAATCAACTCTCGAACTTTTCTTGGCATGCCTTACCTTACTCGTGGCGCTATTCGACTTCAACCAATGCCTTGGAATGTTCAAATATTCGCCTATTGAACGCTCAGATACGCCCGTTGCGGGCAGCATCTGATTGTTGACGCTTTGCGGATCGATGACTAACCTGCTTTAACGTGCTCATGAAGCCATTCAGCTACTAGGGCCGAATCCGAAGCACCACGCTTGGCGGACGCGTAGCAGGCCCCAGACTTCTCCGTCAGACTGAATCTCTGCGCCCGGCTCGACCGCTTTGGTGAGTACTTCTGATTCATGCGCTAGTTCCGTGACGCCTGGCAGTTGGATAAGCTGGCCGCTTTGCAGCTGTAGGGCTGCTGCTGTGAGCGCGGAGACCTGGACTGGATTCGAGAGTTGGTCCGTTCGCCACATCACGGGAAGGATGCCTACTACGACCGCCCAAACAAGAAGCCCCGTTACCAGGATGCCGCCTTTAGCAACTCGCCTGATCAACTTGTTGGCATCGTCGCTCATCGGTTTAGATCACGAGTTCGGTGCGGACCGTGGTTAAGTTGGCGCAGCCGTCTGGTTCGATCACGACGACGTCTTCCAGGCGCATGCCGCCCCATTCAGGATAATAGAGGCCGGGCTCTACGGTGACGACGTTGCCTGCCTGGAGCGGCGACTTGTTGCGGCCGACGCGAGGGGCCTCGTGAATCTCGAGGCCAAGGCCGTGCCCGGTGCCGTGGAAAAAGCCGTGAGGTGTTGCGGACTTCGCATCTGTCTCGAAGCCATCGTCTTCCATGGACTGGGCGACGCTCTCGTGGACATTGCTGGCAAGAACGCCATCCTTGATCATGGAGATTCCCAGAGCGCGGGACTTGTGTACAGAGTCGTAGGCCCGGCAGACGATGTCGGACGGAGTGCCCTTGACGACGGTGCGGGTGAGATCACCAAAGTAGCCGGTGCGAACCACCCGCGGAAAGATGTCGATCACGGTGGGGTGATTGGCAAGAATTGGCCCGGCGCCCTCGCTGTGGGGATCGGCTCCGTAGCGACCGGGGGCGACGATGGTGTGATTGGCCAAGCCACCCTTGCGGGCAATGGCGGCGTTGATCTCCCCGCGGAGGATGTCCGCGGTCAGACGTTGCTGCTGCCAGTTCAGGAAGTCGCCTTCAACCGTGGCTTCGCCGAGGATTTCGAAGGCGGCATACATGCCGGTCTCGGCCAGTTCTACGCCCTCTCGCAGGTGCTCGACTTCTTGGGCAGTTTTGACTGCTCGCTCGGGGAAAAAGGCGTCGTCTGCGGTCCAGACGCAGATGCCGTTGTGCTCGAGGCGTCGAGCTAGGGCGAGCGGGAAATCTGCACCGACCTGCCAGGCGCGAATTCCGCAGTGGCAGCTGATGGCGAAGATCTGGTCGTAGACGGAGGAGGACTTGGCACCGTAGCGCTCGCGTGCGTCTTCGAAGCCGATGACCTCTGCACGACTGCTCAGCGCTTCACGGGCACGGCTTACTTCTAGGGGGCTGACGATCACGGCGGCGTCACCAGCTATCTCGAACCAGAGGAAGGGATCCGGAATATGGTGACCAGTGGCGTAGAGAATATCTGGACAATGTTGGCTGTCGCCGTAGAGCAAGCGCGCGCGCGGGGCTGGGGTCATGGAGTTCCTTTGTTGTGGCTGAGCCAGAATAAGTCTGCTTTTTCTCCGTACGTGGTGTAGGAAAGAAACTTGAGGTTGGGGCGGTTTCGCAGCAGGTCCAGGTCTAAGATGTCGAGCGGGATGACCAGGCCGGTTAGGTTGCCGGCATTCTGCAGGGGGGCAATGAGTTGGACAGGGGTGTCGCGAAGGTTTAGAAATTGAAGCTCAGGACCCACGATGGCCTCAATGCTTGCCACGCCGCTTTCGGCCAGATCGACCGCGCGCAGGGGCATGCTTGCGAGGGGCTCGATGGAGGTGAGTCCGGTCTCTGCAGCGGAGAAATAGCGCAGGCGCATCCCCGCTAGGGGGGCTAGATCCTTGACGCCTGTGCGGTCTAGACGCAGCTCGACGAGGGGTAGGCCTTTCAAGGCAGCCAAATTTTTGAGCTTGGGATTCTGAGAGAGATCTATGGCCAGCCCGTCGGGGGTGATTCGAGGCTGAAAATTGAGGGGGGCTGCGTCTGGGTTATCGGTGTCAAGCTGGCGTTGAATGCCGCCTAGGATGTCAAAGGCGCGAGCTGCAGAATCGCTAGCACTCTCACCACGCTTTTCGCGCTGGCTGTGGAGGTGTGAGAGCTGGTCATCCAGCAGAGTGGCCTTTACTTCTGCGGAGCGCAGTTGGTTCTGGGTACCCAGCAAGTAAAACGCGGAGATGGCAAGTACCGCGATGATCAGGAGGGAGCTGGCAGTGATCAGAGCCACTTCATTTCGATGACGCCGAAGCATGAGCAGGATGAGTTTGACGGTGGAGGCTTCTTCGGCAAGGGTGGCAAAGCCGTTGTGGTAGGCTTGAAGCTCCGCGTGAAGTTCGCTGACGTGAAGGTAGCGGTGGTCCAGAGACACCGACATGGCTTTCATGGCGACTGCGGAAAGGGCTTCAGGTACCCGGCCGTTCGGCAGGTGAGGGAGGGGCTTGGCGACTCTCGTATGCGGTGGCTCAAGCTCGCCCTGCAGTTTCGGACCGATCATTTCCTCGATTGTACCGGCAAAAGGTGGGCGCAGTGTCAATACTGCATAGAGCATGGCGCCGAGGGCATACACATCGATGCGCTGATCCGCCGGGCCGAGAGACTTGCGAATTTGCTCTGGGGCGACGTAGGACGGGGTGCCGATGAGGTGGCCAGCCTGGGTCTTGGGGGCCTCACAGTCCAACTCCTCAATGATTCGCTGTTCATCGGCGAGAGCGTGGAGCTCAGATTCATCATACTGCTTTTCAGTCATCAGCTTTGCCAGTCCCCAATCGACAACCAGCACTTCACCATAGCCGCCCACCATGATGTTCTCTGGCTTGATGTCACGGTGTAGGACGTTGTTCGCATGGGCAAAGGCAAGGGCATCACAGACTTTCTCGAAAACCCGGAGCAGGCTGTCCAGCGGCCAAGCCGCGATGGTTTCTTCATCTCCTTGGCGAAGTTTATCGAGGATTGCCTGCAGGGTTACGCCCTGCAGATACTTCATAGTATAATACATGCTGCCATCTGCGGCTGCCCCGAAATGATGGACGGGGACGATGTTCGGATGTTCGAGGCGACCGGTAATCTGTGCCTCCTGGCGAAAGCGCCGTACTTGGAGGTCGGACTCGCGAAGGCGTGTAAGCATCACCTTGATGGCTACATCGCGGTCGATACTAGTATCCCGCATTTTATAGACCACGCCCATGCCGCCGCGGCCTAGGCTGCAGCCCAATTCGAAATTTCCGGAATCGCTCAGCTCAAGGCCATTCGCCGCACAGGTGTCTCCCGGAGACGCAGGCGCGCCGCCCTGTGCCATGAGCACGGTCTCTTGACGCTCGCCAGTGGCGGATGGGGCCTCAGTTGTTGCGGTTGTGGGCATGAGTAATCCAATGGTCGATGAGAATGCCACCTATAAATTAGCTAGTCTGAGCCTGACGTCCAGCCGGATGAGAATTTGACCGTGACATTTTCAGAGGCCGTAGTATAGTTCGGCGCCGCGGGGTTGGAAAAGAGAACGTTTCGCTAGGTCCCGCGATCATGACGTAGCTGGCAGAGGCGTAGTAATGGTAGAACAAAAAGTTTTGGTAGCCGAGGATGAAGCGGCCGTTCGGGATCTGTACCGGAGTTATCTTAGGCGCAACGGATTCGACGTGGTCGTGGCTGCGAATGGCAAGGAAGCGGTAGCGCTTTTTTTCGAGGAGCGGCCAGATGCGGTTTGCTTGGACTTGCTGATGCCTGTGATGAGTGGATTTGATGCCTGTCGGGCAATTCGCGAGGTCGATCAGCAGGTCCCGATTCTTTTTCTGTCCGGTCATGATGATCTACCTAGTAAGGTCGAGGGCCTCGAGATTGGCGCGGATGATTACGTAATTAAGCCGATCAGCCCGTCTGAGCTTGTTGCCCGTTTGAAGGCGGTATTGCGCCGGGCCAAAGCCAGCGATCCGTCCTTTATGTTCGGCGAGAATTGCGTGGACCGGATCGCGCGGAGATGCGAACATGGGAAAAAAGTCGCTAAGCTGTCATTGCGTGAACTGCAGATTCTTGAATTTCTGTATCGCAACCCTAATCGGGTGGTCAGCCGCGAAGAGCTCTATCGCGAAGTGTGGGCCAAAGACAGCTTAAGCGGTAGCAGGCTGGTGGATCAGCAACTTCTCGTGTTGCGGAAGAAGCTTCACGGAGATTACGTGATCGACACGGTGTATGGCCGCGGCTATCGCTATACCGCGCCTCCCTGATTTTTTTGGACCAGCGGGAGCCGCAGTCGGCGGCGATGCCCGCGGTTGCAATCAGCACGCCCGAATCCATCT
>DMTJ01000359.1 GCA_003477185.1 Lentisphaeria bacterium | reverse complement strand
CCTGATAGTCGCCGTGGCGCTACTATTCGGCGGCGCTTCCACCTGGCTGATTCTGGCAGCCGCCGTGTGTTTCATCGGCATGATTTCCGGGGCTGGCCCCTATGTGTTCCTCATGCTTGCCATTCCGGCTGTCATCGCCGCGCCACAGTCTCTCATTGCCGCTGGGGCCACGGGCCTGGCCTTTGTGGCAATGCTCCTACTCGAGACCAAGCTGTATTGGTACCTAGTCATTCTTCCCGTCGCCCGCTGGGGCCACCTCCCCCTGCACGTTTTCCAGCACCTCAGACACCAACATACCGACAATAGCCGAGGAACATTCCGCCTCGCCCTGGGGGTATTTCAGCTCGTGCTCTCCGTCCTTATCGTGGCCGCCCTTGGCATGGCCCTCGTAGTCGGGGGAGTGGCCGGTCATTCCGGCTGGAAGACACAGCAACTCATGGCCGACGCCGATCAGGCCATGATTGTCGAAGACTTTCCCCGCGCCGTTCGCTCAATTGATCAGGTACTTGAATCACACCCCAGCTATCGACCGGCGATGCTAATCGCGACCGAAGCCCACGCCTTGGCAGGCAATCCGCAGCGAGGGCTAGAAATAGCCACAAAATATAGCATGTGGAAGCCTATTGAATCACCCGGAGCCACACAACCGATCTCCTGGCTGACTGAGCAGATCCTGTCTCTTCAGGCCCGTCAAGTAAAGGATGGGGCTGATCGCACGCACGCATTCAAACTGCTTCTCCCGCTGGTCATGGAGAATCAACTCCTGCGCACTCGGGTTGCAGCGCTGATTCTTGAGCAGGACTCCGACTACATCCGGGCACTTCTCATTCAGGCGGAAGCGGCCTATGATGGCGGAGACTATCAGCTTTGCCTTGATTGGGCCCGCGAGGGCGCCCGCGTTCAACGCGAAGATCCGCGCTCTTACTACTGGGAAGCAAAGGCCCACTGGCAGCTCCGGGACTTGGAATCGGCAAACAACTCCCTCCAGCAGTTTATTCGCCTCGGCGGAGATCTGAAAGAAGCAGATAGGTTGAGGATTAAAATCAACCAATAATCCTTCCGTTGCGCCACTTTCAGCAAATTCAACTAAGTCCGACTGGCTCTTACTCGTATCCCACATATTTGTGACTTGGCACACTAGAATCTACCTTGCGCAAGACTCCGACACCGCGGGGGATCATCTGCACGTCAACGGAATCCGGTGAGAATTCGGAGCGGTCGCACCACTGTAAACAAGCAAAAGCTCGTGAGTCAAAAACCTTGACATACAATCCACTTCGCGCCTGAGTTGCTTAGCCCTAAAAGCTATCTCGACGTGAGCCGAGCATCAGCTGGGCTCAGAAGCGTGGTCTATCCTCATAGGCGCGAAGCTACGAATCCACGATTCATCCTCATTGCGATCGCCGCGCAATCTTTGCCCAATCCCATTGGGGCTCGCACCACGCGGGCATCACAACCTAGCGGCTTGCCGGCACCCGCACCTGCGACGCAGCCGCCACTACCTTTCGTGGTGCAATAGGCACCGGCTTCAAAGCACCCAACTTCAACGACCTCTACCAACCATTCGGCGGCAACCCGAATCGTAGACCAGAAAGCACCACGGCTGGGATGCAGGCGTCAGCCAGAATCTCTTGAGGGACGAGCTCGAGGTAAGTGCCACGTACTTACATTCTGAAGTTGAGGACTTTATCGAATGGCGCCCAGTCGACCCCACTGATCCATTCTCATTTTGGGCCCCCGAGAATATTCCGGAGGCTCGCCTGCAAGGTATTGAGCTAGCCACGGAGCTTCGGCTCAGCACGGCCCTGACCCTTCACGCCGATGCCACCTGGCAGGATCTTGTCGTTCGCTCGACCGGCAAAAAGCTGGCTCGCTGGGCAAAACGTAGTGCGAAACTCGGCGCCACCTACCTCTGGGAAAGTGGTGCTCACCTCAACGCCACCGTGCAGTACGTCGGGCCGCGGTTCAACGACCGGGCAAACACCACCACCCTAGATTCGTACGCGCGCGTGGACCTCGCCGGCTCACTGCCGATTCGCGAAAATCTGTCCCTCTTTGGCCGCGTCGAGAACATCGGCGATGTCGACTATCGGGAAGTAAATGGCTACACAGTTCCCGGCCGCACGGCCCGCGTCGGGCTGCGTCTCGATTTCTGACCGAAATTTGCGAAGTTCGCACCGCCGCAGGCAGAGCCCGAGCGCAGCGAAGGGAGCAAAGCGCCAAAAACGTTGAATAAAGTGCGATGACGGGCCTTCGGAGGGTGTTGACACGCACCCACAACAACCGAGAATCCGCCATGAAGGTTTCCACCCAACTCGTCCTGCTTTTCGCCCTGATTCTGTCCACCGCCGCTGCTCACGCCGGAGACCGATCCTGCGACAGCCGTTCGCGATACGACTCGTATCGCGGAAACAGCCATCACTCGTCTGGCTACGATCGGCATCGTTCGCATCGGTCACACAGCTACAGCTCCCCCCGCCACAGCTACAGCTATAGCTCCCCACGCCAGAGCCACAGCTACAGCTACTACTCGGCATCAGCCGGGCGCTGGCAGTGGACCGCTCCGGTCTACGGCTACCGTCGCAGCTACACCGGCTGCTCCGTGCGTACAATCGTTCGTCCCGGATGCTGGACCTGGGTGAGTTCCTGCAGATAGCAGCACCACGCTGCTCAAAAAGCCGGTATCTGAATCGCTCTCTGAGCGGCTTGGGTACCGGCTTTTTTGTGTCAGTAGCGCAGCTGAGCAGCGGTCGTGATCCGCTGCACTTCTTCAATACTGGTGTCGCCCTTGGCAACTTTTCGCCAGCCGTCATCCCGCAGCGTGTGCATCCCACTGCGAATGCCAGCAGATCGTAGCTCATTGGTATTCGCGTGGCGGCTCACCATGTCACGCAGATCCTCGTCCATCAAGAAGAACTCGTAGATCGCGACCCGGCCCACGTAGCCAATGCCAGTGCATTCATTGCAGCCTTCTCCGATCCAAGCCTGTACGTCATCAGCGTCACAATCCAGCGCATCACCCATCTCCAGCGCCACTGCATCCGGGATGTCCGTCTGCGGGACCTTACAATACGGGCAGATTCGTCGTACCAGACGCTGGGCCAACGATGCGGACAGTGAGGATGCTACCAGAAACGGCTCGACGCCCATGTCGATCAACCGATTAATCGCGCCCACCGAGTCATTTGTATGCAGCGTGCTAAGGACCAAATGCCCCGTCAGCGCCGCGCGGATCCCGATTTCGGCGGTCTCGCTATCGCGCATCTCGCCCACCAGCACAATGTCAGGGTCATGCCGCAGGATGGAGCGCAGACAGCTCGCAAACGTTAGCCCAATACTCTCGTGGATCTGAATTTGACTAATGCCATACAACTGGTATTCCACCGGATCTTCGACCGTGATCACTTTGCGAGTGTCCTTATCCGTCTTTGCGAGCGACGCATACAGCGTGGTCGTCTTCCCACTGCCGGTCGGGCCCGTCACCAGAATCATGCCATGGGGTAGATCCAGCAGCTTCAGGAGTAGCTGGTATTGCTCCTTCTCCAGGCCAAGGCGCTCCAAGTCGAAGAAGATGTTGTCACGGTTCAGGATACGAAGGTTGAGCGTCTCGCCAAAGCGCGTCGGTAGGATCGAAACACGAAGGTCGAACTCGTTCTCGGCGATCACCAGCTTAATTCGCCCGTCGTGAGGCAAGCGCTTCTCGGCGATGTTAAGATCCGCCATGATTTTCATCCGCGAAATAATCGACGCATGCAGCTCCCGCAACCCCGGTGGCAGCGCGATTTCACGCAGAAATCCGTCGATCCGGTAGCGCAGTCGCACGGTATCTTCGAAGGGCTCGATATGCACATCTGTCGCCTTCATCTCGAGAGCTTCAGCCAGAATCTGATTGACCAGGCTGGTGATCGAAGCATCGCCTTCTTCCAGTTCGATGTCCTGCGCAGTATCGCGATCATAGCCGCCATCGTCGAACCGACTGAAAGTCGCGCGATCGCTGCGAATAGCCAGCACCGTATCCGCGCCTAGGCCATAGTGCTTTTTGGCAGAGTGCGAGATATCGTTAGGTGCTGCGATCGCTGGCCGGATCCGCATGCTCAGCAGCATCCTCAGGTTCTCCCTCTGGCGCACATCAGGCGGCTCGCTAAACGCCAAAGTAAGCACGCCGCCTTCGATCGAAATGGGCATAATCTTGTAGTGAAACGCGACCTTTGCGCTCACCTTTTTTACCGCCTCCTCCGTAACACCGCCCTTTGACAGCTCGACAAACGGAAGCTTATTGGCATCCGCCAGCGCTTTGTAAATAATGGACTGCGAGAGTTTTCCGTGACCAATGAGGGCCTGCGGCACGCTGACATTTCCGCGACGCTGCCGCTTCTTAATCTGGTCTACTTCTGCAGGGTCGAGTTCGCCCTGCTGCTCCAGGAGCTCTAAAAGATCACGAGCCATGACAGAGCCTATGAATAATGAGGAATACGGGGTATGAATTCACGATCATGGCGTGACGGCACCGACCTCTAACTGACGACCGATGCGCAACTTTGTCGGCGGATCTCCCTTGCCGTTCAGCGTCACGGACTTTGCGTCGTACGCTTCGATCTTAAAGCCCTTCACCGGACGCCCCGTCTGGAGATACTGTGGTCTCACTTCCCTTACTCCGTCAGTCACCTTGATCAGGTTGATAAAAGCAAACTCGTGCCCGCCCGGGGACTTCATCACCCCCATGTATTCGATGAACTCCTGAACCTTCGGCCCCGGCGGTGGTTTCGGTTCCGGCGGTTTCTTGGCGACATTCAGCTCCACAGGCTTCGCCGGCACTGGGGCCACTTCCTTCGGCTTACGGACTTTGGGCACGTTTGCCTGCTTGTCGGGATTCTTCTTAAACCACGCAGGCTTCCAGGCCGGCTTCTCCTCAGGCGTTCGCTTAGGTTCCCGGACCACGGCCGGGGTCTCACGAAATTCTGGATTTCGGATTCCGTACGGAGTGTTGAAAGCATTGTTGTTGGAGACCTCGGGAAGCGGCTTCTCGGTCAAAAAGGCAAAAGCCGACTCCGAGAACACAGGAGTACCAGGTGTGTGCCGGACCGGGTTACTCGGGACGCGCCCGAAGAGCTGTGCGATACGCACAGTGCAGTAGCCGCCGCCGATCAGAACCAGTACGATCACCACCCCGAAAGCCGTACGCTCCCATTCCTTAATCACGCTCGCCATCACGTTCCCGGCCTCCACCGTGGCTTAGTGATCAAGACACCATCTCCCAGCTCCACAAGCTTATCCTGACTGCGCAGCAACAGAAACAGGCTACAGACCACAGTCACCTTAACCGTGTCATCCTGCGCGCGCCG
>DMTJ01000039.1 GCA_003477185.1 Lentisphaeria bacterium | reverse complement strand
GAAAACGCCGCTGATCTGGCTCCTGCTCCACCCAGTACGGGTTCAGCAACAGCACGGTCAGCAGGACCACCCCCAGCGCCTTGGTCGCCATCAGCGCGTACCAGGTGCGTCTCATGATGATCGCCAGCAGTCGGCGATACAACAACACCCAGAGCAGGCAATAGGCGATCGCCAGAGCGATGATGGCCTGAATGGGAAGGAATGGATCGAATTGCAGCATGAAGAATGAAGTGCCTATGCGAAGAGGTGGACGATGACAGCCATGGAACCCAGCGAGACCAAGGTACTGAGCATAACCGAAGTGGCCGCAAGACTCTCGTCTGCACCCATTTGTTGCGCCATGACATACCCCGCGACCGCGGATGGCGCACCTAGAAACAGTAATGTCACAATCATTTCATGCTCACTCAGCCCGCAAGATCTGGCAATCAAAAATCCTACGAACGGCGTCAGCACGGACTTCACCATGGTCGCGGCGCAGGCAGGTAGCACGCGCCCCCGCAGCCCCATTTCAGCGATTACGCCCCCGATGCACAGCAACGCAGTTGGCAGCGAAAAAGCGCCCATCGCGCTCAGCGTACGAGAGAGCAATAGCCCCAGCGAGGCGTCCCCCCAACTCAAAGTCAGCCCAATTGCACAGCCGATCAGCAGCGGATTACTGAACACCTTTCTTAAAATCAACGGGATCGAGCGCACGCCGAGTTCATGACGGCCGATCAGCAAGACGATCACCGAAATCAAATTATAGAGCGGCACGACCACCCCTAGTACCAGCGCGCCAAGCGCCGCACGCTGGGCTGAGACATCTGCTGCTGCGCTGTAAATCACCACAGGCAGGGCTAGGAAGGCTAGGTTTCCACGGAACCCAGCCTGCAGGAATGCGCCCAATTCGGGCCCCTTCAACTTCAGCAGCATGATGAACGGGCCGCAGAGCGCCAGCGACAGTAAAGCGCAGCCACCCACCACCGCACCCGCGCGCCCAGCCCCCGCAAAATCCGGCGGCGCCGCAGAAATCTTTACGATTAGCAAGGCGGGCAAAGCAACCCAGTAGTTGATCCAGTTCAACGTTTGCACCATGTCCCCGCAGAGGCGGCCGCTCCGATGCAGCAGGGCACCGGTCAGCATCAAAAGAAAGACCGGCCCTATCGCATTCAGTACAGTCATGTCGCGGATCATCGCGGGGTCAGGGAAAACGGGCACTTTACCGCGACGCGGCACAAGTTCCTCTCCAGCTCCTGGCGCCAGCCTTTCTTGGGTAGATTGCTCATTGGTTTTCGCATTCGGGAAAACCGCACTTGACAATTGCCTCGGAACCCATTCTTATGCGGTGCTAGCTTGCCGCCCCGCGGCATCCATCCTTCCCCGGAGAATTGTTAATGTCCAGTCCCCAAGTTGCGCTGCTCATGGGCAGCAAAAATGACCTACCAAAGCTTCAGTCCTGTGTCGATGCACTCATTGAGTTCGACGTTCCACACACCGTGCGCGTAATGTCCGCACATCGCACCCCAGCAGAAGTGACCGAGTTCTCCAGCAATGCTCGCGACAACGGCCTGAAGGTGATTATCGCCGCGGCTGGCTGCGCCGCACATCTCGCAGGCGTGGTCGCCGCACACACGACGCTTCCCGTGATCGGGATCCCGGTAGAAGGCGGCCCCTTCAAGGGAATGGACGCGCTGCTGGCAACCGTGCAGATGCCTGGTGGCGTGCCAGTGGTCAGTGTGGCAGTCGGCGGCGGCGGCCCGAAGAATGCGGCATTGACGGCGATTCGCATGCTGTCGATTGCCGATGCTGACCTCGCACGCAAGTTGGACGAGTTCAACCAGCGCCAGCATGACAAAGTAATGGCCGCAGACGGTGAACTTCAGGCTGAGCTCGGCTAACCCCAAATCATGCAACGATTCGTTTGGCATGCAGATACCGCGGCACACACTGCGGTAGAGATCGCGACGCTCCTCAAGGGCGGTGCGATCGGGGTGCTTCCTACGGAAACCGTCTACGGGCTGGTCTGCGCGCATGGGCATGAAACTGCCCTAAGCCGCCTTTACGCAGCGAAAGGCCGCGGCCATGACCAGAAGTGCCAGATCCTGATCGGCACGCCTGCAGACGCCGAGGCCTTCTCGCTTCAAGCGCCCGGGCCAGTAGTCGCCATCGGCGAGGCATTCTGGCCTGGGCCCTTGACGCTGGTCTGTGACAGCGCGTACGGCACCGTCGGGCTGCGCTGTCCGGACCATTCGTTCGTGCAGGCGGTCATCGCCGAGCTAGGCACTCCGTTGGTCGCCACCAGCGCGAATCCGGCAGGTGTGTCGCCCACGGAGAGCCTCGCTGCGGAGTTCGCAGATCTGCCGGGCCTGGACTTCGTGGTGCGGAGTTCGCAACCCCTCACCCGTCGGGCCTCGACTGTGGCCAAACTGCATGCCGGCGAGCTCACAATTCTGCGCGAGGGGGCCATCGCCCTCAACGCGCTGCAGAGGAGCCTGCTCCAGCATGGCTAAGAAGCGAAATCTGTTGACAGCCGTCGAGATCGGCACCTCGACCTTGAAGGTGCTAGTTGCCGCCGAAGAGCCAGACGGCGGACTTGCCTACCTCACCCATCACCAGTTGCCCACCAATGGTGCGGTCATGAAAGGCGAAATCATCGACGGGCCGGCCGTGCGCGACTTGTTGGTCGAGGCATTTACCTCCTTGGAAGGCAAGTTCAAAGGATTCCCCGGCGTGGTCTGCCTGGCCCTGTCAGGGCAGCATATTGAGTGCCAGCCGGTCCACGCGACAGTCGCCTTGTACGGCGATTCCACCGTGCGGGAATCGCACAAGAAGGAGATCGACACCAAGCTGCGGCAGAACCGCCACATCGGCCGCACTGTGTTGTTCTGTGAGCCACACACCTACTACGTGGATGAAGCCCCTAAGCTTGAGCCTGTGGGCTTGGTTGGCGCGCGCGTTTCGGGCAGTGGTTTCATGGCCTCCGCCTCGGACAACGGCGTCCACACCCTCGATCACATGTTCAAAGAGACCTTGGGGGAGGAAGATGTCACCATCGCCTTCCCAGGGGTCGCTGCCTACAGCGGCCTCGATCCATCCCAGCACCTCGATGGCACACTGGTCGTAGACATCGGCGCTGGAGTGACGGAATTTGGCCTGTTCGTGGGCAATCAGTGCGTGCATTGTGGCTTGATTTGCGTGGGAGCGGACCACGTGGCCAACGATGTATCGGTCGGGTTGAACCTGACCATCGAGCGTGCGAGAGAGGCCGTCGAGCGCTACGGTGCCGCCGTGCAGAATAGCAGTACGCCCAATCGAAAGTTTCCGGTCTCCGTGGCTCCCAAGCAAAATAGAAATATTTCGGAGAGCGCTCTGAACACGATCATCGAGTGTCGTCTCCGAGAGACGCTCACGATCGTCCGAGACCATCTTGCCGAGAACGAAGACCTGGATCGCCTCCAGAGCATGGCTCTCTGCGGCGGTGGGGCAATGATTTCGGGCGTAGATGCGCTGGCCTCAGACATCTTCAAGTGCCACGCGGTTCGCAGCATCCCCGAGGAGTTCTCCAACCTTGATGCAGCCATCAAATCGCCACGCTGGGTTACCGCAGCCGGAATGCTACGCTGGGGCCAGGCCGTCCTGCACCACAAGGACGATTCTCCAGGGGGCTTCGACATGTTCAAGACCGAGATTGTGAACATGCTCGGCATCATGAAGGACTCGTTGAGGATCTAGCCTCAATCATTCATGCAACGTCGACACCCGCCATGGGGTCTTGAATATCCAACAGCTAACAAGGAATATCCAATGTCCAAGTCCGGGAATACGTGCTCGATGGTCTTCATTTGGCAATTGGAAATTGGCGCTTCGCTCCCGATCCATTTGGTCGGGCTCTGCCCTTCGGGCGGTCGTTGTTGGCTGTTGGATATTCCACCGTCTGTCATCCGGTACGGATCAAGAAGCCTGGGGCTAGTCTGATCGGATCCCAATCCAAAAGCATTGGACGGAAAACAACCAGGCACCATGTTCTCGCTGGCTCCGCCTGCGGATTGGTGGCTATGCTGCCACTACTGCGCCTGCTCAGGCCAGGCTTCTATCCGACCGAATTGGACATCCTCCAATATGTGATGCCACTCCGGGCCGTGGCCCAGGCTGGTCTGGCTGGCGGCTTCTTCCCGCTGTGGGATAGCTACGCGCAATGTGGCCAGGCACTGGTCGGATCGCCAGTATCGGCCTTATTCTATCCGTTTTTCTGGCTCAGCCTGTGGGGAACATGGGGCGGATTCTACGCCTACGTGCTGGGCCATTACTTTCTCCTAGGAGCTGGCGGCTACGCATTTCTCGCGGGTGGCTTGCGAGTCGGGATCTGGCCAGCCATTGGCGGTGCACTGGTCATCGCCAGCGGTGGCTATATGTCCAGTATGTTCTTCTCGATTCACTTCACTACTACCGGCTGGCTGCTGGTCACCATGTGGCTGTGGTTGAGCGCGCTACGCGGTCGACGCGGATACGCTCTGGCTGCAGGCATCGCGCTCTCCTTGGCCTTTACCTCTGGGTTTCTCCAGGAAGTCATCACCGCCTTGGTGGGCCTGCTGCTATTCACCGCACTCTGGGCTTGGCGCGGCCGCCCCCGCCTGCGGCTGTCCTGCGCAGTTCGCACAGTCGCCACAGCGGGCGTCACCTCCTTCATTCTTTGCGCCGCGCCGCTCTGGTACCTGATCCGATCGCACGGCGACTCAGGACGTGCCGGAGGGCTGCAACTGGCAGAGGCGCTCGCCTGGTCCGCACATCCAATCCGCGTGCTGGAACTGGCGATCCCGTATCTCTGGGGCATCCCGACACCGGGCCATCACAACGTAGCCCAAGCTATTTTGAGCAGCCTGGGTGAGCATCATTCGGTCGAATGGGCACCGGCAATCTTTCTGGGTGCCCTGTTCTTTGCCCTGGTTTTCCTGCCAGTTCGGCAGGCACGGCGCGGGCTTCATCAGGCCACATGGCTGGCACTCGTCTTCTGTCTGTTGCTGGCATTCGGAAAATACACGCTGGTGCTCCCGCTGCTGCTGGAAACCGCTCCTGCGTTCGGCATCTTTCGCTACCCGCAAAAGTGGCTGCTGTGGGTAACTGTGCTGGCGGG
>DMTJ01000536.1 GCA_003477185.1 Lentisphaeria bacterium | reverse complement strand
CAGCGTGTTCAGATCCCGCGAGGTAAAGTGCGGGATGATTTCGAGGGCACTGGGATCTGCCATTCCCTGGCGGCATAGCATGGCGAAATCACCGGGTGGCATCAGGGGAATCCCGCGCGAGCCATCGGTAATGTCAATGGCATCTGCGAGGCCGGATTCGGCCATTTCGGAAACAAAGGCGATCTTGCTGTCGACGGTTTTGGGCGCTGTGCCTCGTGGTGGTAGCAGCTCGACACTGACAACAAACTCGTTGTTGAAAAGCTTTCGTGAGAAGGGGCCGTTCTCTTGTTTGCGAGTGGGGCCCGCGGGCTTGTGGCCACCGGCAAAAACTACAGCTTGGTAGGCCTCTCTCCCGCCAGGTTGGCGCGATTGCACATAGTTGCGAACTTCGCGAATGTGCTCGGGGTGGACCTCGCAGCAGCCGCCGATCAACGAAACGCCTAGGTCGCAGAGAGTGCGTGCCTGGCGGCCCATGTACTCTGGGTTGGAGAGGTTCACCAGGCGGTTTCCTTCCCCCTGGAGAGTGCCGATATTGGGCATGGCCGAGAGGCTTAGGTCCAGCTTCCGGCGGTCGCGCTCCGCGGCAAGTTCAATCACGAAGCCCTCTACTTCGCTCGGGGAACAGCAGTTGACCCCCACCACCGCTACGCCCGAGGATGCGATCTTATCCAGCAAAGCTTTGGCCTTGATATGGCCTTCTGCGTGGCCATGGGGAATGCGCAATGTGACTTGGGCGATAATGGGAATCTCAGTCGATACGCCCTGGAGGACCTCTATGACCCCGCTGAGAATGTCGAGATTGGCAAATGTTTCGAGTAGGAAGGCATCGACGCCAGCATCTGCCAAGGTGGTAGCCTGGGTGTGGTAGATCCGCTTGAGTCTGGAACTCGTGCAGGCAGACGAAGGGGTGGGGCCGATGGAGCCCAAGACGAAGCCTCGACGGTCGTAGCGGGCAAAGGCTTCACGGGCCAGGATGACCCCGGTGGTGTTGAACTCAGCTGTACGATGCTCCAGGCCGTAGCGCCGCAGGACCCGTGGATTGGCGCCGAACGTGTTGGTGGTGAGACAGTCCACGCCAGCTTCGACATAGGCGCAGTGTACATCCCGTAGGAGGTCGGGCTGATCGGCATTGAAGGACTCATAGACGTGGTTCTGCTCGGAAAGTCTTCCGGTTTTGCGGAAGATTAGCGAGCCCGTCGCACCGTCGCAGATTAGGGTGCGGGACTGTATGGCGTCAAGAAATGCAGACATTGCGTGCGGCCGTGGGTCGGTATGCGGTTGCAATGCAGAATAGCGCCGCTGACGAAGTGCGCAAACCGGAAAAGCGGCATCCCTGACTTCTGCCTTGCGCAGCCCCGTGGAATCAGCTACCGTATCGAAGAACGCAAGCAAATCGAGGGAAGCTGTATGACCACAATTTTCAGCCGCATCATTCACGGTGAGATTCCCTGCCATCGGCTTGCGGAGGACGATCGCTTTCTCGCATTCCTAGACGTCCGGCCGATTGCCAGAGGTCACGCGCTCGTCATTCCTAAAGTTGAGATTGATCACTTTTTCGAGATGGGGAATGAGTTGCTGAGCGAGATTATGGTTTTTGCGCGGCCTGTGGCGCAGGCACTAGAAAGGGGGGTGCCCTGTCGGAAGGTCGGCCTGATGGTGGCTGGCCTAGAAGTGCCGCACGCGCACTTGCACCTCGTCCCGATTCAAGAGGTGACAGATCTTAACTTTGCCAACGCAGCCGCCGCTGACCCGGCGGAGCTTGCGAACCTCGCAGAGCTTATCCGCCAGGAATTAGGCACGCGATAGTCGCACCATGGCTACCGGTCCCACGCCCGCCGAGATCATTGACAACTTTCACAACGGGATTTTTGAGTGCCCGTACTGTGAGCTGGCGATGTCCTTACAGCACACGCACCCGTTGCAGATGGTGTCGTGTCCTGATTGCGGGAATGTGCTGCTGGTGCCGACGCCAGTCGCGGAGTTTTGGTTGTTCCAAGTCGTTGGCGGCGGGGGGATGGGCGTTGTGTACAAGGCGTTTCATGAGATTCATCGTCGCTCAATCTACGCGATCAAGCTGGTGCCGCAGCGGGGCAAGAATCGACGCCGGTTGAGTCACTCTTTACAGCGAGAAGCCCAGATGGCAACGCGGTTCAGCGGGCACCCAAATATTGCCAATGTAGTCTGCCATGGCTGGCATCAGGACGAGTTCTATATGGCCAGTGAGTACATCCGTGGGGAAACGCTGACAAAGCGGATCGAGCGACGCGGTCGGCTTGATGAGATCGAGGCGCTGACGATTGCCGCAGATCTGGTCAGTGCGATTCGCCACATTCACTCGCTCAACTACCTGTTTCGCGACGTGAAGCCTGACAATGTGATGATTAACGAACAAGGCCTTCCCATGCTGTTCGACTTTGGGTTGTGCATCCCGTGCTTTGTCGCGGCGCGTGATTTGGGCGAGGTGATCGAGGCCTCGCCGGTCTACGTGCCGCCGGAACGGCTCATGGGAGATGGCGAGGGTATTCAGGCCGAAATCTACAGCCTCGGCATGGTCCTGTATCAGATGCTGGTAGGCACCACCTACTTTGCGGCTCGCGAGGCAAACTCGCTGCTGCGTCAGCATGTCAGTGAGTTTCGCCTGCATCGTTCAGTCACCGGACTAGACTCGGTTTCGCCAGACCTTGTCGAGTTGATCACATCCATGGTCTGCCGTGAGCCGGATGATCGTCCCCAGTCAGCGGAAGGGTTGGAGCAGACACTGCGGGAAATGCTAGCACAGAGAGTGCTGGCCCAGCAGGAAGAGACGGCGGGTTGAGCCCGCGTTGATCACGGCGCTGAGTAGCGTGCGAGCCAATTTGCGGAGTTCGCAGCGCGCGGGCGTGCGCTTCAGATACAGTAGTCGCAGAGCGCTGAATTCCGCAGCTGAACCCTGTTCTTGAAACACGAAACGCAGGCCCATGAAGCAGATTGTCATAGAAGTGCCCGGAGAAGAATACGCCCACTACACGAAAGTGGCCAAGCTCCACGCTGTTTCGGTGGAGCAGTTTGCCAGAAAGCTGCTGCGTGATCGTACCTCCTACATCGAGAAGACCACGCTACGCACAACCCCGACTGACATCTCGGCCCGCACTGCGGCGATGTTGATCAAGCGCGATGAGCGGGAGCATGAGACCGAAGACCGCTGATGGAGCCTGCAGGTTCAGCGCCTGATACGCTCCCTGATTCCTGACCCCTGCGTCAGTCACATAAGGATTTTTAAGCATGAATGACGACAATCTTCAACTGGACGTACGTTCCAAGGCATTTGCCCTGGCCATAATGAGTCAGGCGGAGAAGCTACCCGACTCTCACCAAGCGCGATTGATTCGTGTGCAATTATTGCAGATCGGTACGGCCATCGGGGCCCATGTACGCGCCGCCATGCGCAATCGCTTCGAACGTGGATCGCGCTACAGCCAAGCAGAGACTGCTGCTGATGAGACCGCGTATTGGCTTGAGCTAGCCATTGAAGCCCGGCTATCGGCTACGGGCGCCTTGCCTAAGCTGTTGAACGAGGCGCAGGAGTTGACCCGGATTTGTGCCGAGCAGCGCAAGGAAGCGCGCGAAGAGGCAGCGCCACCGCGCCGCCCCGTGAGTGATCGCCGAGATGATAGACGTGACGACCGCCGGGATAACATTAGACGAGATGACCGCGGCGACAGTCGCCGGGATGATCGTGGGGATAGTCGACGGGACGAACGCGGAGGTTCTAGGCCACAAGGCCGGTCTGACTACCGCGGAGGTAGCAGTGGTGGCAGCAGCAGTGGCGGTGGCGGTGGCGGGGACGAAGGCGGTTTTCGTCGCAGTGACGGAGACCGTAGTAGCCCACCACGCCGAGGTGGAGGTGCTCCAGATCGACCGCAGCGTCCGCGTGGTAGAGCAGGCGATTGACCGCAGCCAACGAGCAATACTGGGACGCCTTGTCCCATGAGTACCAGGCGGTCACCCGAATCGCCACAGACAACTTTCACTATGGGCCGCTGCTCCCCGGGGACCAAGAATTAGGACTGCTCCCTCCGCTACAAGGCGGTCAGACAGCGCTTGAGATCGGCGCAGGAGCTGGGCAGAACAGCATCTATCTTGCCAGTCTGGGCTTGCGGTGTACGGCTCTGGATGTCTCACGGCGCCAGCTGCAACATGGCCGCGAGTTGCCTGGGGCAGATCGAGTCTGCTGGGTGCAGGCGGGTATGGAGCGCTTGCCGTTTCCCCTTACTCCCACGTTCGACCTAGTCCACAGCACCTACGCCCTGCCCTTCGCGGAAGCTCCCGAAGAAGTCATTGGGGCGATGGCTGCGCTGCTCCGACCTGGCGGACATTTGGTCCTGACCACTGGCCATCCGCTGTTCGCGGCAGAGTGGCTCGACATCGATGATGAGGGCAGTGGCATGTTCGTACGGGACTACTACAACCCGCCAGCGGACGTTCGGTTCTGTGAGGAAAGTGATGCGTTTATCGCAGCGCGCGTGCAACCAATTGGAGAATTGGTCTCACAGGTCGCTGCTGCCGGTTTGCGCATCGTTCAAGTCGCGGAGCCATCGCCGCTCCCGCTGCCGGTGCTTTCGGAGTTGGAGATCGCTGCGCGCATGCCGTATCACAGCCCTGAATGGCGGGAGCTCTATCCGCTCGCGGCGGCAATTCCTTTGGTTGTGGTGATCATCGCAGAGCGAATGTCGGAAAAAGCTTCGAGGTGAGAGCTCGCGCAGCAACGAGCTATTCGCTTTGCAGATTACAAGCGCCTCTCGGATGGCGATACATAACAAGGTGGATCGCGTCGAGTTTCGACTCGTTTTTGCCTCGATATCTGTCAAGAATGATCAGAGTTTTGCTGTCTATCTTGTGCTGGCAATGATTGGTCTGATTGGGGTGGTCTATCCGGCAGTGCGCCTGTGGCAACGCTGGCGGGACTACTAAAGCGACCGTGAGCCCGCAGCCGCCGCCTTGGCTCGGAAACCAAAGCTCAAGGACCAACCCAAGCCTCAGGAGAAGAAGCCAGACAAGAAGGAAGAAAAGAAGCGCGAGCGAAAGTCGATCTTCAGTGCCAAATTCGACCCAGGATTGACCGAGAAAATCGCAGAGGAAGAGGAAGTTCGGAACGGGATCTTGATGAAATCGCCCTGCGCTTGATTAGCTTCCAGACGATGTTCAGGATCGGGACACAACTATTGTTTCATCGATCGCCGCTGTCGGCTGCTTTGGCGCCTGCTGTACCTGGGCAAGCCGAGCCGTAAGCGGCAGTGCCCGTGTTTCTCGGGGAGGCACTACAGGCGGACGACTTTCTCCCAGAACACGCAGGGGCGCAAGCCGGTCGTCCGGCGGAAAAGGAAAGAGTAGCGCCGCAGAGTAGTGAATGCCGCTACGAACGGGCCCAAGGGTCTCCTTCCCTCTCATCTTCGTCGGTATCAGCGTCGCGGATGTCGTATTCGTGTTGCGTCCCGGAAGGATAGAGTGACGACAACGACAACGACAACCGCATTCGCTGACAACGACAACGATCTCGATTCCGTGACAAGGCTAGGCTGTCTTGGCGCAGTTCTTGCACCCTGTCAGGCTGTTAGCTCAGCGAGCCCTTGGTGGAAGGAACACCGATTTCGCGCGGGTCAATGAGCGTGGCTGCGTCCAACGCGCGAGCAAAACCCTTGAACATCGACTCAGCGATATGGTGGACATCCTCGCCGCGAATCACGTCAATGTGTAGGTTTACGCCCAAAGTATTGGTCAGCGCCTGGAAGAACTCACAGAAGAGGCGCACGTTCATGCTTTTGATGTAGTCCGACGGCCAAGTGGCGTGGTAGGACAAGTAGGGGCGCCCTGAGAGGTCCAAGACGACGCGAGTGAGCGTCTCGTCCATTGGCAGCAGGAAGAAGCCATAGCGGCGAATCCCTTTCTTGTCCCCTAGCGCCCGGCGAATGACCGTGCCCAGAACCAGCCCGAGGTCTTCCATGGTGTGGTGCTCATCTATTTCCAAGTCGCCCGCGGCTTTGACGGAGAGGTCGAAGTAGCCATGGCGGCTGAATAACGTGAGCATGTGGTCCATAAATGGGATTCCGGTTGCGATGTTCGCAATTCCGGATCCATCGAGGTTGAGGCTGATCTCGATACTGGTTTCCGCAGTAGTGCGGGACTCTGTGGCGGTGCGGGACATAGCTACCTCAGCGTGGAATGGTACGTGGCTTGGCGTCCTGGTGATAGACGACGGTTTGAACAGGCCGCCAGGTACCCTCACTCGCGTAGTGGAGGGCCTGGCACTCGTCCAGAGCAAAGCGATCTGCTGCGAACTCCGCAACAACGCGTGGGAAAAGTAAGAGATCTCCGCCGTGTTTCAACCGGTCGAGGTTCTCATCGGCAATGGCTTCCAACTGGTCACCATAGCCTTTGGCAGGGCGAATGGCGGGTCGGGCCTCGAAGATTTTGCGGAGTTCGCAAAGCGCGGCGCCTTGTAGGTGCACCGGAACTGGCGCGGAGATCCCGAGCAACGGGCCGGAATCCATGTTGTCCCCACCAGCGGTAAACGGCTCGGCGATGATCACGCTGGAGCGCAGCGCGTCATGGTCGGCGAGAATCGCGCGTTCGATCGGCGTGGTATGCAGGCCTACCAGGTAGCGTTGGGCGTCACGCAGTACGGTGAGGTCACCGGGGTGGACGTTCAGGCACGGAAAGTCTCCGGCAATATTGCAGAGCGGCACAAACCCGGCGAAAATGCCGAAGTCGATCGCGAGCGGCACGAGTTGTTCGCGCAGCGCGTCGGTCCAGCGGTTGCGCATTTCGCACCCTTCCGCCGTGGCAAGTGTGACGCGTCGCTGGCCATGACTGCGATAGTACTCAAAAATATCTTGAGCGATCACCGGCAAGCCGAAAGCCGCGCCGATCTCATGGGTGCGGCTGCGTGTCGGCCGGTCTGTGACCAGCGCGACAATCTCGAGTTGCGGGTGCGGGTCTGCCTGTAGGGCGTGCAGAATTGCTTCCGCGTTAGCGCCGGAGCCGCTCATGAAGATAGCCGCGCGCCGCACGCGATCTGCCGGTGACAGAAAGGGCTGGAGCGAGACTTTTTCCGCAGACAGGGAAGGTTTTGGATAACCAAACGTTGACATGGGCGAAGGGATCTTTAGTATACGATACATGGCGAGCATTCTGCCGCTATTCCGTGGCGTGTATCTATACGCCTATTCGGTAGTAGGCACCAGTTAGATTTTAGGTGAAGGTTATGAAAATGTTTCGAGTCCTCTCAGTTTTTGTGTTTATGATGTTTGCTGCGAACGCGGCTGCGAATTGGCGGTTGCCAAAACTTGGGAAGAAAAAGCCTAAGCGAATCGAGGCTTTGGTGGTGACCGGAAACTTCGTCGAGTCCCGCGTGCTGGCTGAGTTGATTCAGCAGCGCCTGGAACAGCCGATGCTGCTGTTGCCGACGGGATCGGAAGATGATCGCTGCTACTATGTCCCGCCAAGCGGGCAGTCGCTTGAAGTCGATGATGGGGACTTTCTCGAGTTTGTGCGCTTTCTGCGCCCCAAGAAAGTTCTGTTTTTAGGTAGCGAGCGGTATGCCCCGCAGGCCTTTCACGACAAATTGATCGGTGCCGAGATTCCGACGTGGGCCATCAACAACGAGGACTGGGGCCAGATTGCAGCCTCCACCGAGGACCTGCTCCAGGTGAAGAATCTCCATTTGGATTACCTGGTGCTGATCGAACAAGTCGACGCTGACGGGCGCATCGTGTCGCCGGTAAACCACACCATCTTTGGCGAATACGTCGTCGGTGACGGTCGCCAGGGAAAAGAATGGATCGACCGGCGGAAAAAGCTGGAAGCTGAGGCTGTTGATGCCGCTGCTGCCAAAGCCAAGGCGGAGGCCGAAGCTGCGGCGAAGGCTGCACCGGCCCCGCAGACAGGCCCGACATATCAAGCCAACGCGCATGCGCCACCGTTGCCTTCCGCGAGTCGCGTCTCTCCGGTACATCGGCCATCCCCGCGCATCCACCGGCATCGCAATGCCAAGCGCAGCCGTATGTTCTGGGACAGCAAGTAACCGCTCTGCTTCCTACACGGACGGCTTTGGCCCGCGCCTGAATGTCACCCACGCTCTCCATCGCCCGTCAGACCTTTACCGAGGCGTTGCGCCAACCGGTTTACTCTGTCATGCTCTGCAGCTGCGTGATGATTATCCATCTCCAGCCTCCCATGGCGCAGTACGTGTTTCGCGCTCAGGAAAAGCTGGTGACCGATGCCGGGTTGTCGGTGGTGTTGCTCGGCAGCTGGATCGCCGCGGCCTTCTGTGCTAACCGGGCCATCAACTTGGAGATCGAGTCTGGCACCGCGCTGCTCATTCTTTCTAAGCCCGTAGGCTGGTTCCAATTCCTGCTGGCTAAGTTCATCGGTATTCTTGCTGCCGTGCTGCTTTTCGCCAGCACTACGGGTATGGCGCTGCTGATCACGTTGCAGATCGCGGTCGACCAGTACCGTTACGATTTCACAGTCTTCTATTCCATGGTCGCCGCCTATCTGGGTGCGCAGCTGGTTGCCGGTTGGTTCAACTACCGCCGCAAGACTTCCTACGCGAAGCCAGCGGCTTTAATCACGTTTGCGGCAACGTTCGTGGGAATGGCTGTTACCGGGTTGTTGCCGCGGTATAGCTCTGGAAGGTATGTCGGCCCCCCAACCGGACACTCGATCGACGTGGTCTATGCGATTATTCTGGTCGCTCTAGCCGCTCTGGCCATGGGCTCCATCGCGACCGCGCTGTCCACTCAGCTCTCGGTGACGACCAACGTGAGTTGTTGCCTGCTGTTCTTTTTTCTCGGTCTGATCTCGGATCACGTGTATGGCGTATCCATGGCTCTGGCCGATGTGGAACTGGCCCATGCATTGTACTTCTGGCCATTGGTTGCGTTGCCCCTGTTCATTCTGGCCTGGGTGGCAGCTCTCAAGCGGTATGATCGTCGCAAGCGGGCGGATTGCAGGCGCTGGCAGGTGCATGCGGGGTTCGCGCTCGTCTCGCTTTGCTGCATCGGCCGAGCGGTCATCGTCTTCTTCTCCGACGTGGCATCCCGACCACCCAGCCCGTTGATGGCGATGCTGGCCAAGCCTGTGGGTGTCATCCGCAACAGTGTGATGACGTTTCTCCACGCAGTAATTCCGAACTGGCAGCAGTTCTGGATGGCCGATGCGCTCACGAGCCATAAGCCGATCCCTGCGGCCTACGTGGGGCTTTCATCGATCTATGCGATGTTGCTGATCGCGGGTGCAATCGTGATCGCCTACCTGCTGTTTATTGATCGCGAGATTGGCTCGCGAAGCTCCACATGAGGCGCTATTGCTGTTTACTCGTACTTTTCGCAGCGCTGGCGGGAACCGCGGCGGACCGTTCGCTGGTCAGCCGGCTTCAACTGCTGGTCGACTACGCCAAGAGTACCGGCGATGTGGACGGCTGTGCTACGCTCTGTCAGTACTTTGCGAGCAAGGCCCCGAAGGAGAAGGCTATTCCGTTCAGGTCACTGGCACGTCGTCTCAAGGATGGCTCTTGGAAAGAGATTTCGGGGGCGGTAGACCACAGCGTGGATGCCTTCGGGTTCGCCGCCACCTCCTCCACGACCACCACACTGCTGCAATGGCTCGTAGATGGGGTAGTTGGAGAGCTCAGCAAGCGGAACCTTCAGGAACGCAGCCAGGAAGCCGCTGCGTTGAAAGGTGCGTTACCGAGCCAGCCGGTTCTGGCGCTGGCGAGCCAGGAGTTGACCCAGCTTCAGAAGACAGAACGACTCCGAGAAGCACTGTCATTGCAGGCGAATACGGTGGCTGGAAAGCTTGCTAAGCTGCGGACAAGACTCAACGCAGGAGACATGAGCGTGGCGGTCCTGCGGGGTATTGAGACCGCCGAAACCGACTTAAAAGCGGTCAATGCCAAGCTCAAGGAGCTGCCCTACCGTACCGAGTTGATCACGGCACTGCGCGAGCGCGTGGCAAAACAGCTTGCGGAGGGTGCCCAATGAGAGATTCCCGCGGCATCTGGATAGTCGTAGCTCTCGGCCTGTACCTGCTTGGCTGCCGGAAGCCGGTTGAGGAGATCCAGGCGCACAGCTTCCAGGAGGGCATGACCCTAGAGGCAGCCTACGGCGACTTGCTGGACAACGTGTCTTGGGAGAGAGTGAGTGAGGAGACCGAAATCTACGTAAGGGTCTCTGGTGGCCTTAAATATCGTTGGGAGCGCTTGGAAGTGCGCTATGATGCCGAGGCCATGCCACCGGTGGTTTTGGACTTTACGCTGGGCGAAACGATCTACCCCGCGGAGAGATTTGCCGCCTTCCTGACTGATGCCTATTGGCGGCAGGAACTGCGGCCGGGGACTCCGTGACCCCGGATGAGCAGGGCGAGCTGCCGCTTAGCCAAGCCGCAGAATCTCCCCTGGAGCACGGCGTACGCGGGGAAGTGGTCGCGCTGGTCTATGCGAGCGAAGATGGCGAGTACGCGGTCGTGCGCGTGGTCGATTCGGACGACACCGAACATGTGTTGATTGGTGCGGTCGCCGACTTGCAGGTTGGGCAGCACGTGGCAGCACGGGGGAAACGAGAGAGACACCGCGCCTATGGCGAGCAACTGCGCGTGGCGGACTTGCGTGTGGTGCTACCGCAGACCACCGAGGGAATGCAGCGCTACTTGGCTGGCGGTGTCCTGCCTGGAGTGGGCCCGAAGATGGCCGAGAGAATCGTCGCCCAGTTCGGGACCGATACCTTCCGTGTACTCGATCAGTTTTCCGGGCGCCTCTCGGAG
>DMTJ01000222.1 GCA_003477185.1 Lentisphaeria bacterium | reverse complement strand
GCGATTGTTCTGCCAGCCACCTTCGTAGGCGACTGCGTTGTCAGCGCTCTTCCCCGTAATACGATAGTGATAGCCGCCCCAGTGGTGAACATGCATCGCGTGGATGTAGCCACCTGCGGGATCGGCCCAGCGCGCTGCGCGCTCAGGCGCAAACGCATCCGCCGCGGACCCGTTGTAGGGCAACACATCAGGATCGAAGTTTGGATAGCGGGCCATGTGCTGGCGTTCGCCGTTCACGAACAACTGGTCGACCCGCAGTCCTGCCGCGGTCTTCGCTTCGAAAATGCCATCGCGGTAGGGTTTCCAGTCCAGCTCCAGCTTTGAGCCACCGCTGATAGCGACCTCTTCGCCGTCATACGCCGCATAGGTAACCGGCGCTTCCGCTGTGCCCGAATCGACAGCAGTGAAAACAAGAGTCTCGTTCGTGTAGTAGACGCCGGCCCGCAGCCAAACCGTAATCGGCGTATGGCCGAGACTCGCATTCTGCCGGACAGCCGCTTGCGCTTTGTAGAGACTCTGGAACGGCTCAGAAATCGAGCCAGGATTCAAATCGGATCCAGCAGGATCCACGTAGTATACTTCAGACATGTCTATCCCATATTTTCATTTCTTTGCCCAGAGGTCCAACCTAACCTAGATAATTCACGCGATTTGTAACGAGAGGCGCTTGTAGGCGGCGTGAGGTGTGCCCGGCATCTGACCATCCGGTGCTCCCGCAGAAATATCAATCTATTTCTGCGCGGCCCTTAGACTCGAAGCAACTTCCGGCCTCTCCCCAGAGCCCCGCGAGCGAACTTGAAAAGCCTGCAAAAAAGGGCCATATTTAGACCTATATATCGATTCTTTTTCAACATTGGAGCGTTCGTATGAGCACTGTATCGAGAGTAATGGCGAGTATTTCTACCAGCATAACCGACTTCAAAGCCAACCCTAACGCTGTTTTAGAGCAGTCAGGCGGGGAGGCGATAGCCGTATTAAAAAGCAACGAGCCTAGTTTTTACGCGGTCCCTCCTGAACTTTACGAATCTATGGTTGAGGCAATGGAAGACCTCGCTTTACTACTGCAGGCAAATGCTCGCCTGAACGATGGGAAGGAGCCGATAGAAGTAGATTTGGATGACCTATAGCTTAAAGTTCCATCCCGACGCACTTAAAGAGTGGAATCGGTTGCCAGCGGCAGATAAGAACTTCTTCAAAACCAAGCTAAAGCAGCGCTTGGAAGATCCTCATATACTCGGGTCAAGACTCTCAGGCGGGCACAATCGTTACAAGATAAAAAGAATGAGACCGCCTCTCCGTCTGACGTATCACGTCGATGATCAAGATTTAGTTGTAACTGCATTGAGCGTGGGAAAGAGAGACGGCGATGTCTGTAGAGAAATGATAAAGCGCTACGGCCGATAGAAAATCCCCCCGCCAGCCTTGGTCAGCGATTCCAGCGGAAGCGATGACTCCCATAGCGAAAGTGGTCCCCCTCAGCAAGCCCCTCGATCGGGGAAATGGGATTGGCCCAAGTCATCTGGCCCAAGAGCCCAAGGACGGCAATGCGCAGACCTGACATCAGTACGGCAGCGGTGCCAGCGACTTCAAGGTGATCGATTTGATCATGAAGCCATCGTGCTCGGCACCGGGTTTGTCGTCGGCTAGGTAGGAGGGCATACGCTCCTCGCTGATCGGCTCACTCAAGGAAAGGTCGATGACCTGGTCGTCTCCAGCCTCAAAATGGACGTGGCCAACGATTTCAGTGCGGAACCAGCGCCAGTCGTGATCGTCGCTGACAGTGACCGGCAGTATCGCGGTCAGTTCCTGCCCGCCCACGCTGACTTTCACCTGTACGGGCTGCCCGGTCAGGTTCGCGTACTCGACGGTGACGAAGAATGCGTTCTTGTTCGTACTGGAGACGTTCCATTGCAGACGTGCTTCCGCCACATCGAATCCGTAGGCATAATCATCGTGCGGGCAAAAGGCGACGGTCCCGTGGTCGTTGTACTGCGGGCGACGAAAACTGCGCAACTCGAGTTGGCTGCGCTCCGCCAGCGCTGGAATAAAGCGATTGTCGAGGTCGTGATCCAACACTGGTCTGGGGTCGACAGCCAACTCGCCGTCGTACGCAAGCGCAATGACCGTGTCGGCAGCATGTGCGAACTCCGCAAAGTTCGGCACACTGGTCAGATCGATCTCGATGCCGCCTGCCACAGTCCGAACCTGCAGCGGCTGCTTGTTCTCATCGACCAAGAAATAAGCCTGCTTGATCGGGGACTGGAAGCCGGGCAAGAACAAGGAATCCTGCGACGGCAGGCAGAACAGATGCAGGTACATGGTGCCGGGACGAAATGTGCAGACGCCCCAGGGAAGCTCCGCGTACGGGGTAGCGCGCACGCCAAAAATCGAGTCGCCGTGGGGGCGCAGCCAGTCGCCGATCTGTTTGAGGATGATTTGATCCCGCGTCGAGATTCGTCCTCGCACATCAGGCCCGATGTTCAGTAGCAGGTTGCCGCCCCGCGAACGAATCGCAGCCAGCATCTGGATGACTTCGGCTGCCGGTTTGTGGTCCCGATCTTCCGGGAACCAAGCCCAGTGCTGGGTGAGAGTCATGCAGGTTTCCCATGGCCCTTCGATACGGACGGGCGGAACCTGGCAGTCGCCTTCGCTGGCGAAGTCGCCAAAGCCACCGCCCACGCGGGAGCAGACCATGATGTCAGGCTGATGCTTGTGGACCAGTGCTGCGCACTTTTCGGCGAGGCCTTCCGGGCGGCCGCAATCGAACCAGGCGACGTGTTGTTTGCCGTAGCGGGTGGTTAGCTCCTCCAGGTGTGGCAAGGCCAGGGCCTCCGCGTATTCCTCGAGCGTCTTCCCCTCTGGGCCGCCAGCGCCGCCGGGCTCATGCCAGTCCAGATGATGGGAGTAGTAAAAGCCGGGCTTGATGCCGCGTGCCCGCACTGCGTCGGTTAGCTGGCCGAAGATGTCGCCCTTGTCGAACGCGGTATGCTCGGCCAGGTTGTAGGGACCAACCTCGCTATTGAAGAAGGCCAGGCCATCATGATGCTTGGTCGTAAAGACAAAGTAGCGGCCGGCCGAGGCGGCCACCGCATCGGCCCACTCCTCGGCATCAAACTGGTCTGGGTTCCACCTGCGCAGCTGCTCCTCGTACACCGGAATCGGAATTTCGGCGCGCTTCATCAGCCACTCGCCCCAGAGATCTCGCTTAAGTTCCTCGCCCTGGTAACGCCCTTGGAACGCGGTGCTGGCGGAGAAATGCATGAAGATGCCAAAGCCATCATCCTGCCATTCGGTGATGGCGTCGGCCATCGACTCGCGTTGTTGGGTGCCTTTGTGCCAGAGATTCTCCATCTCAGCCTGAAGATCTGGTGACTTCTTCTTGTCGCTCATGGTCTTGTTCCTTGTTTAATCAGAATCGGTTTTTGAATCACTGTCGTTCACCACATCCTGTGCCCAGCCGTTCAGCGTCAGGCATTGCTCGCGGGTAATGGTGGTCTTCTCTCTACGATACGGGAGCGGGGCAAGCATGAGCAGGCGGCCATTGGCGCAGGCATCAAAGTACCGTCCCGCGGGTTTATAGAGCGGGCCAAAGCCGTTTGCGAGAATGACGATCAGGCGCAGCCCGGCGTTCAATGCTGCGCGGGCTATCTCCCGCTCACCTGGGCTGATGCAAGGCGACACGAGCACAGCCCCGTGCTTGGCTGCGTACAGCAGTTCCTCTGTCCTGTCGGCCAAGGCGTCCGCTGAGATGCTGCGGGAAACCTGTACCTCGCGCTTGAGCGGGTAGTCCAGCAGGAAGAGGTTGCCGAAGGCCGGGCACGCGCGTCCCGGGGCCACGGTCAAGTCGCGGACGACGGTAAAGAGCTCCGGGTTGGCGCGTTTGATAGCCAGGCGCCTGGGGTTGTCGGCAATGTAGTTCGCCATCGCTTTGAGCTGCCCGCGGCGCAGCAGGATGCTGTCCTGGTAGCCTTTTTCCCAGAGAGATGTGGGAGCTGGGGCAGCTCCCACTATTGAACCCGGGGGTGGTGGCAGGACTAGCCCCTTGCTGGTCCCGTGGGGGGAGCTGCCCCAACTCCCACATTCCTTCTCACTCACCCGCTTAAAAGCCTTAATGATGTGGCCCACATGACGGGGCAGTCGTTTCTTCACCCAGAGGATGCCGTGAAAGTGGTCCGGCATGGCCACGCATTCGCATGCCTCTACACCCGGGTAGAGGCTGTTGGTGCGCCGCCACACCTCAAGCACGATCTCGCCGAGTGGGGAAAGGGTTAGGAATGCGGGAACTGGGGCAGCTCCCGCCACCGAACCAGGGGTAGCTCCTTGCCCGGGTTCGGTGGCACGG
>DMTJ01000484.1 GCA_003477185.1 Lentisphaeria bacterium | reverse complement strand
GTTAATCAGGCGGCCTGATGGACGCCTGCCGTAATTGCTGTGGCTGCGCAACTGGTGGCAATTTTTGCGCCGGCTGTGAGTTCAGCAGACTGCCCCCTTATTGAACGTATGCTTGAAGCAAGGTTTGACTCATGATTCTGACTGTTCCTACCCAAGAAAATGAACGCGAAAGTGCGCTATTCTCTCAGGAGTGGATTCTGACGAACGGACGTGGCGGCTATGCGTCGACCACAGTGGCTGGTTGCAACACGCGGAAGTATCACGGCTTGTTGGTGGCTGCGCTGCCAGATGCTGGCAAGCTCGTATTTCTGAACCGCCTTGAGGTCACAGCCACTGTCGATGGCCAAGTCTATGAATTGGGCACAGCGTGCTATCCCGGTGCGATTGCGCCCCGTGGGCATGCTCTGATCAAAACGGTGGAGTGTGACCCGGTGCCTTCCATTACCCATTCTTGCGGACCGGTCGAGATCACGCAATCATTTTTGATGCCGCGAGACCAGGCAACAACGCTAGTACGTTTTGCGGTGCGAGGCTCGCAGCAGGTTTCCTTTTCAATGCGGCCGTTCACGGGGTATCGCTCGATGCATTGCCTGACCAAGCGCAATGACACCATCGACCTTAGTGTGCAGCTAAGCGAGGGCCGGGCGACGCTGAGTCCCTATCCTGGGTTGCCGCGGATGCTGATCGATGCGGCAATTCCGCTGGATTTCCAGGAGGGCGCGGCGTGGTACTACAACAACGAATACGGCTGGGAACGCGACCGCGGCTTCGACCATCACGAAGACCTGCCTACGCCCGGGACGTTTAGCTGGCGGCAGACCGCCAGTGATGCAAACGTGGTCCGGTTCACGATTGAAAACCCCAAGGATACGCCAGCTGCTGCCTGGGCGCTCGCCTCCCCGAACCATCGGGTGAATGGGAATCCGATCGAACTCCTTGCAGCCAAGGCCGATGATTTTATTGTCACCAACGGTCGGAACGAACGTTCGATTATTGCTGGCTATCACTGGTTTGGCGAATGGGGCCGTGATGCGATGATTGCCCTTCCGGGCCTCACCTTGGCGCGCGATTTGCCAGAGCTGGCTCGTGAGATTCTCGAGACGTACGCCTTGCATGAGAAGGATGGGCTGATCCCGAACTACCTGGCTGCTACCAGCAACGACAGCCATTCGTACAATTCCATTGACGCATCGCTATGGTTCACACGGGCGCTTCAGCTCTATGCACAGGTCGTCGGCCCAGCACAGGTGCCAGCTACGCTCGTGCGGGCATTGAGCAGCATCATTAAAGCCTACCTCGACGACCTAGTTCCGTATGCTCATTTGGAGAGCGGCGCCATTTGGGCGGGCTCGGTGGACACACAATTGACGTGGATGGACGCGAACGCCTACGGGCGCCCGGTTACGCCGCGCCACGGATTTGCGATCGAGCTGAATGCACTTTGGTTCAATGCCCTTTGCTTCCGCGATGAGCTGGCCCAGAATGGGCATCCCGCGGCCGACCCACGGATGGGCGAAGTGCGCGAACAGCTGCAAGGTCGATTCGTCCGCACGTTTTGGATGGAAAGTGCCGGGCACTTTGCCGATGTCGTAAACGAGCACGGCCAGAACGGCCTGCTGCGGCCTAATCAGGTTTTCGCGCTGGCATTGCCCTATCGCGCTTTCCCAGACGAGCTGGGGGAACGCGCGTTGCGCGCCGTGCGCGACAACCTGCTCACGCCGTTCGGACTGCGAACATTGGCGCCCAAGGATCCCGGTTTTTGCGCGCGTTACTCGGGCGATTCGGACCAGCGCGACTCTGCGTATCACCAGGGGACGGTCTGGCCATGGCTAATCGGTGCCTACGTGGATGCCGAACTGGCGCTCTCTAGGGATCCGGAGCATCGCGCGGCAGAACTGATGGACTACCTCCGGCCATTGTGGGACGAACACGTGCGGCAGGCAGGGATTGGTGGCATTTCTGAGATTTTCGACGCGACCGCACCGCAACATCCTAACGGCTGCATTACGCAGGCTTGGAGCGTCTCGGAGCTACTGCGAGTGCATAAGAACCTGATGCAGCATCTGCAGCCCTGATTATGGGAAGCAGCTGCGAACTCCGCACACTGGCGGTCATTCCTGCCCGGTTTGCCAGTACTAGGTTTCCGGGCAAGCCGCTTGCTGATCTCTGTGGAAGGCCATTGATTCAGTGGACCTATGAGGCAGCCGCTGCGAGCGGCGTCAATGACGTGGTGGTGGCAACGGACGATGCCAGGATTATCAAGGCTGTGCAGGCATTTGGCGGGGAGGTGATCATGACCCGTGCGGATCATGAGACTGGCACCGATAGAATCGCAGAGGTCGCACTTGCCCGAGGCGTGGATGTGGTGGTGAACGTCCAAGGAGATGAGCCGTTGATTCCGCCTGCGGTGATCGACCGTTTGGTCGCGCTGGTGGCAACAGATACAAACACGGACATGGCTACAGCGGCAGTGCCGTTTTCAATCTCTGGTGCAGATCCAGCGGATGCGAACGCAGTGAAAGTCGTGCTTGGGCAGGAGCAGCAGGCCCTCTATTTTAGCAGGGCCGCGATCCCATTCTGTCGTGATGGCGATGCCCAAGTGGCACCGCTACATCATTGGGGGATCTACGCCTATCGTCGGGAATTTCTGAAGCGGTTTGTAAGCTGGGCACCGACGGCGCTGGAGCGTTGTGAGAAGCTGGAGCAGCTACGTGCGCTGGAGCACGGCGCGCGCATTCGCGTGCTGGTGGCTGAGCAATCGGTCCAGGGAGTCGACACCCCTGAGGACCTCGAGGCCGTGGCACGCAGGGTGTCGCAGTCGCTGCAGCAATAGCATGAATTATCCAAGCTAAATCATGCGAATCCGCGATCGCTACAAGTTCTATCTAGTCCCTGTTCTCGTGGCAATTTCTCTTTCACTGATCGCTGGGATTGTCACCCTGCGCCAGCTACGCCGCGAGGCGGTTGCGAATCAGACGACAAACAAGATCGTAAACGCGGTCTTCGCGCTCAATAATATCGTCTACGAGTACTCGCGTTCGCAGATTGTCTCGCGGGAAACATGGACGCAGACATCAGGCGATCTGGAGCGGCTGCTAAAAAGCTACGGCCCCAGGAGTCGCTATGAACAGCAGGTGCTGGATAACGCAGTCGAGGCTCTGAATCAACTGTCGATCTTGTTTGATGAACTGATGGCGCTGGGGGTCTTTAGTGAGCAGAGTCGCGGTCAGGAATTTGAACGCAGGACATTAGTCATTT
>DMTJ01000581.1 GCA_003477185.1 Lentisphaeria bacterium | reverse complement strand
GTTGGGCCATTTAACCGAGAGGGGGGCGTCGGGCAGTAGCTGCTGCAGTGCGCGTCGAACGGCTAACCCAGAGGCGAGCGAGATCAGCGGCCAGGTCTCAGGCCGAAGCTTGAGCGCCTTGGTGTCGAGGATGATGGAGAAGGTGAGGGCACCGGTGGTGGCCTGCCAGCGGTTTTGGCGACGGCCACGGCCTGCAGTCTGGTTTTTGACCCAAATCAGGGTGACTGGAGCAAGTGGCTCGCTCTTGGCGACTAGCTCCTTGGCTAGGTCGTTGCTGGAGCCTGCGGTCTCGTGCAGTTGGATCGTGTCGGGCCAGCTGTGGATGGGTTTAGTAGACACCTTCGACAATCTTCTTTTTGCTGGCACCAAAGGGGCGAACTTGGCCAACTCCGTCCCAGGGATAGCCTGGGATGGGGGGACAGCGGACGGCTTCGTCGCGCTCAAGGAAGCGTGGCACGAAGAACTCGTGGGTCATGGTGGTGAGCTCGACGCGGCCCCATTCTCCGTAGGCGACGGTCTGGTCAGTGTCGTCTGGATTCACAACCCGGGTGACGGCGCGGGGCTGTGGGGCATAGTAGGTGACTTCGTAGTTTTCTGCGGCGGTGAGCTTCTTGCTGTGCGCCAGGCCCATCAGGGTGTTTCCATAGACGGGCTTGAAGGCTACTTTGTTTTCGAGCACTTCTTCGACAATGAAGCGGACAGTTTGGGGGCTCATTTCGGTGCCGCCACAGAAGACGCCTTTGATGCCGCAGTGGGGCAGGGAGATGCGCTCGCCAAGGGCTTCGAGCAGCCGCGGGGTGGTGAACAGGGCAGAGACTTTGCGGTGCTTGAGGATGGTGACTGCTTGGTCGACGACGTGCTCCATGTAGGCCTGGGCCTGCTTGTGCTCGCCATTGCGAATGAGCCGCTTGACCCAGCGTGGGTCGAGGTCGATGAAGTAACAGCTGCCGCCGCGGTAGTTGGCGAGATGCTCGATGGACAGGCGCAGGCGGCGCGGCCCGGTGGGGCCGATCATCAGCCAGTTGGTGCCACGGGGGAAGTCGTCGTCGGAGAGGGTGTCGCCGAAGGATTCGTAGTCGTGCTTGTAGTCGTCCCAGCCAATGCGCTGCTTGGGCATGCCGGTGGTGCCGCCGGTCTCGAAGATGTTGAACGGGCGCCCTTTGTACTTCTGCGGCACCCAGCGCTCTGGTTCTTCGAAGCGCAGCCAGTCGTCTTCGAAATGTGGGAATTTGCGGAGTTCGCAAAAGCTGGTGATTTCTCGACGCGGGTCCCAGCCTTGGTCGGCGGCCCAGTCAAGCCAGAAGGGGCAGCCGGTATCGGGGCTGAAGTGCCAGTCAAGGATTTCGCGGAGGTGTTGGGCGAGCTGTTCTTGGGGAGACACCGCGTTACTCCGCCGCAATTGCGTACAGCTGAGTCTTGGTGGCGATGTACAGTACGCCATTGGCAGCAGTGGCGGTGCCGTAGACGGTCTCGCGCATGTCGATGGTGCGGATGTGTTGCTTGGTCTTGGCATGGGCAAAGATGTTGATCTTGCCGGTTTCGTCGCCGATGTAGACTTTTCCGTCTGCGACCATGGTGGAGCCCCAGACGGCGCTCTTGAGGTCATGGCTCCAGTGGGCTTTGCCGGTCTTTTGGTCGAGGCAGTAGAGGATGCCGGAAATATCAGCGATGTAGACGAGGCCGTCGAGCACGGAGGCGGTGCTGATGGTGCGGCCGAACTCGTCGTTACCGCGGTGCCAGAGGGCGCCGGTCTTGGTGATGTCGCCGGATCCTTTGGCGTTGATGGCGTAGAGATGGCCGATGCCGACGCCGTGCTCGGGGTCCTGGCCAACGCCGATGTAGACGACGTTATCAGCAAAGACAGGCGTGGCGATGAGGTTGTTTTTGGTGCCATAGCCGCCCAACTCCCAGACTGCATCAGGGGGATTGCAGTTGAACTTCCAGATGAGTTTTCCGTCCTTGGGGCTGAGGGCGTAGAGCCAGCCATCGCCGCCAGGCAGGTAGATCTGTTTCTGGCCGTCGACGATGCCCATGGAGGGGGAGGACCACTGGCCATGCAGGATTCGCTCTTCGACGGCAAACTCCCAGAGCAACTCGCCGGTCTTGGCGTCAAAGGCGACAAAGCTGGGGGCGGAGTTGACGGGAATATTTAAGTGGCCTTCGTCGACGCCGTTGCCAGTGATGAGGAAGACGATGCCGTCATCGACGAGCGGGGAGGAGGTGGCGAGGTTGTGAGGAAAGACGCCGAGCTCTTCGATCATGTCGTAGGACCAGATGACGTCTGCGTGGCCGGTGGCGGTGTAGGTCTCGGCGGTCATGCCGTCGTTCTGGTCGGCAAAGCCGTTGACATCGGCACAGGTAGCTTCGCAGCGATTGCTGAGGTACCAGAGGCGGTCGCCGACAACTTGTGGCGTGGAGCAGATGCCCTGATGGGGCCAGTCGTTTACGCGCCCGGCAGAGAGCTTGTCGTGCACGGCTTGCCAAAGGAAGGAGCCGTCCTTCTCGGCGACGACGACGATGTTGCCTTTATCGCCTTTTACGTTCGGGTCGAGGTGGGCTTCGTTGTTGGTGCCGATGTAGACGCGGCCATCGGCAACGACGGCGCTGCCGTAGGTCAGCGAGCCGAGCTTGACCTTCCATTTTACACTTTTGCCGGACTTCACGTCCCAATCATCCGGGAGGTTCTTCTCGACGGTGTTGATCATGTTTCGGCCGGAGCCGCCGCCCCAATGGGGCCAGTCTGCAGACTGACCGGCGATGGCGAGCAGGGCGCAGAGTAAAGTGGTCTGGTGGAAATTCATAGGGTGTGTCTCAGTTGCTTGGTTCAAGGACGGTCAATGATGACGTTGTCAAAGAGAACTTCGGTCCCTTTGGACTTGGAGGTAACGCCGACGGCGTAGGCATAGAGGCCGGGGCTGCCGGCGGGGTTCGGATGGTCATCCTTCATCTGAATGGACCAAGCCGCGGGCTCGTCGGTGCCTTGCTTCCAGACTTTAGCGCTGATGGTACCGACGCCTTCGGCGATCGAAACGTGCAGCTTGGCCGTGTACCAGGCATCGCCTTGCCAGGGAAACTCGACTTCTTGGATGATGCGCGGAACGGGGGCCCAAGAAACGAGGCGCAAGCGGCGAGTACGCTCCGAGCTACCGATCATGATCAGCAGATAGCGACTGTTGATCAGGCCCATGTCGGGCAAGAAGCGTTTCTTCTTCGTGATACCGAAGATGTCTGCTTGGACGCTGTAGCCAGCTTCGAGGGCGGGGGTCATGTAGCAGCGGAGGCGGGCGAAGGGCGGGGCCGGGCGCTCGGCGAGCTTGCGCAGGACTTTGTTGCCATCGTGTTCGGTGACGATGGCCTTGAGCTTAGAGGTGATCCAGCCGGGAGGGGGCAGGTCGGCCTTGAGTGACTCGAAGTCCTCCTCGTAGGGGAGGGCCGGGAAGATGCGAACGCGCGAGTTGAGGGTGGTCTCTTCAATTCTGGCAGTTACCAAGCCAGCCTGGATGCGGTTGCCGCCCGCGCGGAACAGGCCGGTGCCGGACATGCCGCCGGATATTCCCTTGACTGCGAACTTCGCCTTGGGGGGCGTTTCGCCTGTAGGGGTGCCCTTGGCATCGAAGCCGACGAGACGGAACTGGAGGCTGTCGTTGGGGGCGAGCCAGGTTTCGGCTGGCTCAAGCTGCCAGTGCGCAGTCGGGCCGGGCTTGGGCATGCTGGGCGAGGCAGTGGAGATAGCGGAGCGAAAGTCAGCAGGCTTGGTGGAGAGGCAGAACATGCGGCTGAGTGTGCTGATGACGACCTTACCGTCGGCGATCGCCGGACTGGAATAGACCTCGTCTGGTCCGCCGTCGGGCCGGGTGAACTTCTCTTCGCTCAGGAGCTGGCAGCCTGCCTTGGATACTTTGAGAATGCGCCAGGCACCGGGGACATCGCCTAGGTAGATCTTACCGTCGGCATAGACTGGCGAGCCCTTGCCCTCGTTGCCGGCGTCAAAGGTCCAGTACTGGGTGCCGGTGTTGGCATCAAGGCAGATCAGGGTGCCGGTATTGGTGACCGCGTAGAGTAGACCACCGTGGAGGGCGGGCGTTGCAAAATGATCGGACAGGCCTTCGACGCGCCAGAGTTCCTTGCCGGTGCCAGCCTCGAGGCAGAGCAGGCGGCCCATAACTCCTGAGTCGACGTTGGTGCGGCCATGGACGGCGTAGACCTTTCCGTCATGATAGAGGACAGAGGCCATGATGGCATCTTCGGACAGGGGAACGTTCCACAGGAGCTCACCGGTGGTGGGACGCATCGCGGCGATGCTACCGTCGCCAAGTCCGGTAAACATGATCCGGCCTTGGTCAAAGGTGGTGATGACAGGGACCGAGTAGGAGGTGTTCTTGGGCTTGCCCCCGACTCCCTGCAGCCAGCGAATCTCGCCGGTGAGCTTATCGAGACCGAAGAAGCGGTGCTGGCCCTTGCCATGCGGGCCCCAGCTGCTGGTGAGCGAGCTAATGATGACCAGGTCGCCTTCAACCACGGGGCTGTAGGTCCGTCCGCCGTAGCCGGAGATCCGGCCCAGTTCCTCACTGAGGCTGTGCTCCCAGATGATCTCGCCGTCTTGGTCGAAGCAAAACATGAGGCCCTGAATGCCGTGTGCGTAAATGTAGCCGGTTTCGGGGTCGATTGCCAGATTGGACCAGCCGAGGCGGTGGGCGACGATGTCAGTTAGGAAGGCATTAAAACGATGTTCCCAGATGACCTTGCCGGTGTCTAGATCGAGGACCACGACGCGTTCCTGGGGCACTTCGCCATGGCTGGTGCGGGAGATGGCATAGACGCGCCCTTTGTGGATGAGCGGCGCGGATCGCACGCCGACGTCTGCGGACCAGAGCAAGTTCTCACCGGTCTGGGACCAAGTGTCCGGCAGGCCAGTTTCGGCCGATGCACCATGTGCGCCGTGCCCTCGCCACTGCGTCCAGTCCTGGGCTAGGGCGGAGCCGGCGAGAAGGGCGATGAGAACGGGAATGCTACGAAGTACTGTCATGATGGGGACTCGTTCAGTTTGAGGCAGAGAGATCTAGGCAGACCAGCGCGCTCTTACTGCGAACGAGCAGTTTCTTGTTGGCGACGACCGGCGCTGTCCACGACTGTTTTTCTTCAAAAGGCTGGATGCGGCCAAGCTCCTGGTAGCTGTCTGGTGTCATGCGGGCCATGATGACGGAGCCATCCATATCACTGAGAGCGATGAGAACGTCATCCACACCAGTGAGTGCGCCATGTCCAACGCCAATCTCGTTGCTGCTCGTGGTGCGCCACTTTTCTTTGCCGGTGTACGGGTCGAAACAGACGATGAAGCGGGGTTCGGTAGTGGTGTAGATGTGGCCTTTGTAGAAGATCGGGCTGCTGAAACGGGTGTTGATTTTTTTGTTTTCCCAGACGATTTTACAGGAGTGGCCTTTGATTTTGAGCAGGGCGGTTTTGTTGCGATAGCCGCTGGTGACGAGGACGCCGTCGTCGGAGATGATAAAGGGGGTGGAGCCGTTGACGTCGTACTTGGTCGGCCAATCCATGGACCAGATGATGTCGCCGGATATCGGGTCGACCCCGCGGATGCTTTTGCCTGAAAAGGCGATGTATTGTTTCGTGCCGTTGATGGTGCCGATGGCTGGGGTCGCGTAGCCCAGTTGATCGGTACCGCCACCTTGCCAGATGGTTTTTCCGGTTTCTAGGTGGAGGCCCGTCAGGAGCGCGTTTTTGCCGGCAGTCATAGTCAGGAGCCGACCGTTGTCGATGATGGGGGAGTTACTGACTTGCCATTTGGGGAGCTCGCCCTCGGTGAAGCGCTTGGTCTGCCAGAGGCGTTCCTGGGTGCGAATGGTTACGGCGGTGACGGTACCCAAGCTGCTGATGGTGTAGATGACACCGTTTTGCACCAAGGGGGTAGTGCGGGTGAGGCCGAATTTGTGTTCCTTGGCTTCTTTGAAGCTGTGACGCCAGAGTTCCTTGCCGCTCTTCTGGTCCAGGGCCAGTAGGACTTCCTGGCCATTCTTGTGATCCTGGATGTAGACGACACCCGCGACGACGACGGGACCGCCGTAGCCGCCATCAGACATGTTACGCCGCCATAGCTCTTTCGGCGGGTTTGCCGTCCAATCCTTGTTGATGCCGGTCTCGGTCGAGTAGCTTTTGCCGTCAGGGCCCAGGAAGCGCGGCCAGTCGAGGGCCTGCAGGGAGGTCGTGAGAACGAGAGAGAGTACGATAAGACGGATCATGGACTGGCTTCCTTTAGATACGGGCGAAGATGTTCGCGAATCCAGTCGGGAATACTGATCGCTTCGGGCGGGCAGCCTGTGCCGAGTTCAATCTGACAGCAGACGCTGGTGGATGTGCCACTGGCAACGACAGTTCCGTGATGGACGATGTCTGCAGAATAGGTGACGGATTTATTGCCGATGCGGTCGATGCTTAGTTGGACGTCGAACTCGTCCTCAAAGCGCAGCGGGCGGGAGAACTCGAAGGCGCAAGAGCGGCGTGGCCAGCCCATGATGTGACCGTCATCAAGCTTATGGTTGATGCAGACGTTGAAGCTCCGGAACAGCGCGTGCTCGGTGGCTTCCATGTACTGATAGAACTGAGTGAAATGCACGATGCCAGCCATGTCTGTGTCTGCGTATTCGACACGTCGGGTTACTACAAAGGGGTGCATATCAGTACTCTAGGATTGTGCATATCTCATAGACGATCTTACCATGCCTGCGTGCGCGGAGTTTTCAGGGACGTTGGGACGGCTGTCGTCCCTGCCTACGGAGTCGATCAACTCTACTTGGCATTAAGCGTGGCGCGCGGGTAGCTCCCGAGCACGCGAAAAGACTGGCAGCAAGCCTGGAGATCTTCGAGGGCCTGCTTGCTGGCACCTGAGTCCGCGTGGCCTTCATAATCAATGAAGAAGCAGTATTGCCAGTTTCCGGTCTGCGGGCGACTCTGGATCATGGTGAGGTTGATCCCGTGCTGGCTAAATGGGCTGAGAGCCGTATGCAGTCCGCCGATACGGTCTCGCAGAACGATGACGACGGAGGTCTTATCGTCGCCGGTCGCGGCGGGTTGATCGCGACCGATGACGAGAAAGCGTGTGGTGTTGTCGGCCATGTCCTCGATGTTCTCTGCCCGTACGGGCAGGTGATAGAGCTCCGCTGCGAGGAGCCCGGCAATGGCCGCGGTGGTTGCGGACTGCGCAGCTTTCTCAGCGGCTCGCGTGGTGCTGGACGCAGCGACGCAGTCGACGTGCGGCAGGTGTTGCTGGAGCCAGCCGCGGCACTGAGCTAAAGCCTGTGGATGGCTGCAGACGGTGGTGACCTCGGAGAGCTCGCAGTTGCTCAGTAGGCTGTGATGAATCGGCAGCAGGATTTCTCCGCAAATACCGACGTTCGCATTCTGGAACATGTCGAAGGTGTGGGTGACAGCTCCCTCCGTGGAGTTCTCGATGGGAACGACGCCATAGCACACATTCTGCTTTTCAACGCTGTGAAAGACCCCGGAGATCGTCTCTGCGGTCTCGCCGAGGCATTGTTCGCCAAAGGCGTTGAGCGCAGCTTGGTGGGTAAAAGAACCTGCGGGGCCGAGATAGGCGACGGTGACCGGCGCGTGAGCGGCGAACTCATCGAGCAC
>DMTJ01000398.1 GCA_003477185.1 Lentisphaeria bacterium | reverse complement strand
AGCTTTCGCTGGACAAGGTGGCCGGAACTGCCGCCACCAACGCCACCATCGAAGTAGACGGACAGGCTGGCTCTGCCTCCTGGGAGGTGAAAGCAGATCGCTACGTGCTAACGTTCAATTCGCACCTGCCAATCAGCGCTGGTCAACGTCTGGAGCTATCCCTGTCATGAAAGAGCAGTGTTCGCACAGCCCCGCCGACTTTCAGCATCAATCTCAGTACGTAATCAAACCCAAAAAGAAAATCTCCCATGAAACCTCAATCGATGTTTACGGCCCTTGCTGTCACGCTTTTGGCGCTACTAGCGCAGGTCAGCTTCGCTGCGGACGGTACATATGCAGATGACAGCGCATTCATGGCCACACACACTGAAATCGTCACCTTGACGAAAGGCGATGCCGCAATTGCTGTGGCCCCAGCCTACCAGGGGCGTGTCATGACCAGCACCTACGACCAGAAAAGCGGACCGAGCTTTGGCTGGATCAACCGCCCGGTCATCGAGAAAGGTCTGATGTCTGCCGAAGAGCGCAAGGGCAAACTGGAGCAGCACATCTACATCTTTGGCGGCGAAGAGCGCTTTTGGCTCGGCCCCGAAGGCGGCCAGTACGCCATCTTCTTCAAACCGGGTGACAAGTTTGAATTCTCCGATTGGCGAACACCTGCAGCTATCGACACCGACGCCTACAAGATGGTTAGCAAGACCGAAGATTCCGCCTCCTTCAAACACGCCTGCGAACTGCAAAATCACAGCGGGGCCAAGTTCAACGTCGGCATTGAGCGCAAAGTGACCGTTCTCGCCAAAGATGATGCCGCCAAGATACTCGGTGTCGAGTTACCCGACGGTCTGCGAATGGTTGGCTACGAAACAGACAATCGCATCACCAACATGGGAAAGAACGCTTGGAAGCCGGAAACCGGCTTGCTTTCGATCTGGATCCTCGGCATGTACAACCCCTCCCCCGCCACCAATGTCTGCATTCCATTCAAACAAGGCCCCGAGAAGGAACTCGGCCCGCAGGTTAATGACACCTACTTTGGCAAAGTCCCAGCCGACTACCTGAAGGTCCAGAAGCAGAAACTATTCTTCCGTGGCGACGGCACCCGACGCGGCAAAATCGGCATCGCACCACAGCGCTCTAAAGGTATCGCCGGCAGCTATGATGCGGACGGAAAAGTACTCAATATCGTGACCTACAACGTACAGGAAGCACCGAACGGGTTCGTCAACTCAATGTGGGAAATCCAGAAAGAGCCGTATGCCGGAGATGTGATCAACTCCTACAACGATGGCTCTCCTGAGCCTGGCAAGCCACCACTGGGCCCATTCTACGAACTCGAAACCTCCTCGCCTGCCGCCGCTCTCAAGCCCGGCCAGACCCTGACGCATGTCCAGCGGACCTTTCACATCCATGGCTCTGAAGAAGACTTGGATCCGCTTGCCCGCAAGCTGCTTGGTGCTAAACTCGCCGTCATTAGGGACGCATTCAGCGAGTAAACAGGAAACTCCCGAGCGGCGCGATTCACTGAGGAAGAAATCACTATCACGATTCTGGTAGCCTTGCTGCTGCTGCCGTCATTGAGCAAAGCCCGTGGCAAAGCAAGGCTGACCGCCTGCACCAATCAGCTCCGGCAGATAGGGTTGGCAATCGCCCTGTACAACGGCGATCACGAGGAGTATTACCCGACAACCTCCTGCCAAGATGACTCGTGGGACTATCTGCTGCACCAGTATGATGGTCGCGAATCCAGAGGAGTGGGGGCCGTCGACCAGCCAGAGTGGAGTCTTGCGGTTGTGGGGCTGCAGGACTCACGAATAAACTCAGCAGCTCCGCTGTCGTAAATCTGAGAACCTTTACATCCTTGAATTACACAGGAAATCCAGGAAACAATGCCCGTTTTCCGCACGCGCCGCTTATGATAAACGCGCTATTAGGCAATGGCCATTTCGCCTTTGCATCTCGCGAAGAGCTCTTGCTGGATAGCCGTGGAAACAGGATCAGATGGGGACTGGGTACCGCGTTCGACACGGTCAAAGCTAGGAACCCGAACTGAACAGTCGCTTGCGCTTGGCTTGGCGATTTCAGATTGCAACCAAGTAGCTCGAGGAGCTTGGAGGTGCGAGAGCACCTCGGTTTATCTGCGACGCCCGCTGCGCCGTATCTGAACCCGGTACTCCGACCAGTTCAATTCCCCTATATCGCAAGTTCAGCGCAGCAGCGCGTTTTCTCACCGGTGGGTTAAATTAGTGCCATTACGCCGTAGGAAAGGGAGCGTCCGCAAGTACTCTGGGCTTAGGTCAGTGCCATTGTGCACTACTTCTCGGGCTTCTTCTCGGGTTTGAAGCTGGTGCTGTCGCTTTTGGAAGGCCGCTTCGATGGCGTCGACTTTCTCGGCGTCTGCTGCCGTGCAAACCTGAACTGCTGGGTGAGCTTCGCGTAGTGCCATGAGCCTGTTGGCGGTGACCGCTGTTTCGCTGAGGTAGAGTTTACCTAGGCGGGTGACTTCTGGCTGCGCAAGACCTGCATCGGTGAGGTCGGGGCCGTGGAGGTTCAGACGTTCGAGTGCAGAGACGCTGTTGAGCGTTGAGATGACTTGGTCAGCTTGCGAAAAACGGCTCATGTCGAGGGCGGCTAGTTTGGCTGCGCCAGACAGTTCGCTGAATTGGGCGGGAGAGGGGGCGATCCCACCAAACTTGAACTCGGTAATGTCATCTTTGAGTGAGACTAACTGCTGCCAAGTGGCGTCGGTCGGTGGCTCGGACAGGTTTAGGCGATCGACGTAGTAGCCAGATTTCTCAAGGCCTTGTGGGAGGATGAAAATGTCGGCCGCTCGCAATGCTGTGAGCAGTTGGTCGCGCTTGGCTTGTGCTGCTTACTGGGCTTGTTCATGTGCTTCGCGGGCCTGCTTTTCGACAGCTGATTCTGCGGGGCCTCGTGCACCGTTCGCAACCCAATGCGTGATGGTCAGGATCTCGTCTGCACTCGGACGGGGCTTGCCCTCCGGAGGCATCGCCATGTCGTGTGATTCGTGCAGCCATAATAGCTGAACCAAGTAGCTGTTGTGCGGCTCGCCCGGAACAATGGGCGTCTCTTCATTCTTACCGGCTAACAGCAGGTACTCATAGGAATCGACGCGATAGTCGCTTTTCTGTTTGTCTGGACCATGGCATTTGATGCAGTATTGCTGGAGGATGGGATCAATGGTGTGGCGATAGAAGTCGTCCTCTTCGACCACAGCCGCCGCCTGTTGCTCTGGTTCTTCAGGCTGGGCTTCGAGATGTTGCTTCAGCCAGGCAGGGGCATACTCGGTGAGATAGCTGGAGCCGTGCGTGAGGCTGCCGCCAAAGTGTCCAGCCAGTGACATGACTGCCAGGAGGACGACGAGAAGCGGTAGGTAGGCCTTGCCTGCTGCTCGATCGCGCTGCAGCTGGGCAGCAGCGAGCAGGATGGTGCCAACAGCAAAGCCAAGGCCGAGCCACTTGTGCCGGTCCGCTGTTGGGCCGGTGTAGTCGCCGTTGGCAAAAAGAAACAGGCCAAGGCATGCGGCGACAATCGCACTCAAAACGGTCAGGCTTAGGAGAAGATCCGCGGCGAGCCGAATGCCTGGGTTGCGCTTGAAGAAGTAGACTGCCTCCAGCAGGCAGAGACCACTGAAAAGTCCGATGGGCAGGTGCAGAGTTAAGGGGTGAAAGCGCCCAAGAAATTGGACCCACGAAGTGGCTCCAGCTTCTGCGCTGAGGCCGTCAGTCCAGAGAAAGGTCGTACCGAGTACGCAGCTGGCGCAGATGAGCCCAAGCCAGCAGGGAATGAGGAAGTCTTGCTTTGTCATGCTGTCAGGCGAGAATCTCAGGAATGATCTCGCCATGGTCATCGGTCAGGCGGACATCGTGACCGCTGTAGCGATAGGTGAGCTTGGTATGGTTGATTCCCATGAGATGCATCATATTCGCATGCAGGTCATGCACAGTTATTTTTTTCTCAATAGCCCGGTAGCCATAGTCATCGATGGTACTGTAAATGGTGCCGCCTTTGATGCCGCCACCGGCCAGCCAGATGCTGAATCCTTGGGGGTTGTGATCACGCCCATCCTTGCCTTGGGAAAATGGAGTACGTCCAAACTCGTCGCTAAAGACGATAAGGGTGCTATCGAGCAGCCCGCGCGATTTGAGGTCTTTAATGAGACCAGCGATCGGTTGGTCGACGGTGGAGGCGTTCCGCTCATGCCCATGGATCAGATTG
>DMTJ01000188.1:1051-5113 GCA_003477185.1 Lentisphaeria bacterium | reverse complement strand
CCACCGGCCAGTACTGATCTATATTCGGCACCAGCACCGCGATATCCGTAAGCTCCAGACTAGTGTCCTGCCCCAACGCCAGCAGAATCGCCTGTTGCACGCACTCCACCTCACGATGAATCCCCTGACAGGCGGACACAGTGATCGAGTCGTCGCGGCTCGTGTGCCCATCAGGCGCTGCGCGTGTCAAAATCTGCTGTTGCAGAGTCGCCAACAGCCCGGCCTCTCTCGGAACCGAATCATCCAACAACTGCACCTCGCAAGGAACGTGATCCAGCGCCCGTTCCTCGAGGTCACTTAACAACCGGATCATCTCCCGGCCAGCCTTGCCGAACTGTTTAAGCAGCACGTTGTCACCGGGGTCTGCTGCGATCTCCGCACCCTCGTCACTCTCATTCAGTTGCCAACCGCGCGTGCGCAGCCAGCGGTCCTCGCGAGGCGTGCTGATATCCTCCCAAAATTCCGAACAAAGATTCAGCTGGTACAGCGACAAATCCATAAACTGCCCGAGGCGCAGTAGCAGGTCACGGTGAAACGAAGACACCCCGCCCACCGCAAAAAGGTACGCATGCTTCCCGGTCGCCTTGTCCAGCGTCAGCGACGACAGCACATCCGTCGCGTAGTGCCGCAAGGTCCGGTGTGCCGGAAACGCCTGCGGCATCAAGCCTTCCCGGCCGAAGAGATCATGAAACAGCGTGCGTTGCGCGGCCTCGCGGGACGCGTCTTCTGCAGGAAACCGCGGAATCGGCACCCCCATCTCCCAATGCCGAACCCAATCTTCCCGGTGGTATTCATACTCGAGAAACAACCGTGCCAGCTGGTCGCACAGCTGGCGTCGTCGCCGGGCGACGGACGCCGGGGCACCCGCCAGATATTCCTTGATCGGGGCCAGTCCGTCACGAGAGAGGTCCGCGCTGAGGATCGCCGACAGCGCCTCGGCCACCAACTCCGTGGGCAACACTTCGGGGGGCTGCGCCGAGTGATCTAGGGTGCCCAACGCCTCGCGAAGGCCGTCCTCGAGATAGCGATACGTCACATTCGCCACCACGCCGCAGCGCTCAGAAAGATGCGCCTCCAGCCAGCGTTGGGTCATGCTGTTCGGGGTAATGATCAGCGGCGACTCGAACGGATCCCCTGTCTGTTGGCGGTCCACAATTGCCGCGCCCAGGCGATCGGCCAGTGGCTCAAGAACCGGGCCGAAATGCAGCTCAATCGCCATTTTTCTCCTGGCGTGCGTCCTTTTCTTCCTGCCGCCGCCGCTCAAAGAACGAGCGCAGCACGTCCAGGCATTCCTCCTGCAGGACACCCGCAGTCACCTCAACCTGATGCAGCATGCCCGGAAAGCCGGTGATATCCAGCGCTCCGCCCGCAGCCCCGCTGCGCGGATCACCGACGCCGAATACGACGCGACTCAGCCTACTGTTCACCATCGCCCCGGCGCACATCGCACACGGTTCCTTGGTTACGTACAAGGTGGCTTCCAAAAGCCGCCAGCAGCCAAGCGCACTCGACGCCTGCGTCAGCGCCAGAATCTCTGCGTGTGCCGTCGCGTCTTGGAGCATTTCTACTTGGTTGAAAGCCCGGGCTACCACTTGGCCATTGGCCACGACCACCGCCCCTACCGGGACCTCATTCTGATCAGCAGCCTTGCACGCTTCACGCAACGCCATGCGCATGAAGGTCTCGTCGTTACGGTTCAATACATCCATCTCTGCTCCCGATCCTGCGCCATCGCCAGCCGCACATGTAGTGCACAATTGCCGCTCGGTCCACTTGATCCAGCGCCGGCGTGTCTCCGATTCGTCCGGGCGAAGAAACAATTACTCTCCTCAGCTTTCACGTGGCAGAGTCCCGGCGCGCCTTTACCATATCCGCGTCAGCACGCATTAGATTTCCCACAGGAACTTGCCACTTGGAAAGCGCACATTACCTAAGCGAAGAACACATCCTCATCTTTCTCCTGCAGCTCTGTCTGTTACTAGGGGTTGCAAAGGTGCTTGGGGAGCTGGGACGTAAGTGGGGCTGTCCGCCGCTTGCTGGCGAGATCCTGACCGGTATTCTGCTCGGTCCGACCATCCTCGGGCGGGCGCTTCCAGAGTTGCAACTGCATTTATTCCCGCCCGATGTCACCCATCAGACGATGCTCGACACAGTCTCCTGGCTGGGCGTGCTCTTTCTCCTGCTGATCACCGGCTTCGAGGTTAACGTTTCCTCTGTCTGGAAACAGGGCAGGGCCGCGATGACGATCGGTATCATTGGCGTCATCGTCCCGATGGCTGTCGGCTGCGCCGTATTCTGGTGGCTACCCGAGCGATACTACGGCAGCGCGGCCACGCAGCTTACCTTTACCCTCTTTATGGCCACCGCCGCCTCGATCAGCGCGATCACGGTCATCGCCCGCGTCCTCCATGACCTCGACGTGCTCCGCAGCGATGTCGGGCTCACCACCCTCTCCGGCTTCATCGTCAATGATCTGTTCGGCTGGCTGATCTTCACCGTCGTTCTAGGCTTGTCCACGCAAGGCGGCGGCGGGTTCGAGAAGACCGTGATGGTCTTCGTGCTCATCGTTTCGTTTGGCGCCTTCTGCCTCACTATCGGCAGCAAATTGGTCGGGTATGTCATGACCTGGCTCAACAAGACCAACCTGCCTCAGCCAGCCACCACTCTGGCCGTGGTCTCCTGCCTGGGCCTCGCGTGTGGTGCGGTCACCCAAGCCATCGGCATCCACGCCATTCTGGGCTTCTTCATCGCTGGCATCATGGCCGGCAGTTCACCTGCCGTCTCAGAGCGTTCGCGCGAAATCATCTCGCAGATGATCCACGCAGTCTTCGTCCCCATCTTCTTTGCCTCCATCGGGCTCAAAATCGACTTTCTCAGCAACCTCGACGCACTCGTTGTCGTGGCCTTCACCTTGGTCGCCGTTGGCGGCAAGATGGGCGGTGCTTGGCTTGCCGCAGTCTTGTCCAAATTTAGCGCTGCAGACGCCCTTGCCATCGGCATCGCCTTCATTCCTGGCGGCGCCATGGAGATCATCCTCGGCATGCTGGCGTTGGAGCTGAAGCTCATCTCAGAAGATACCTTCGTGGCGATCGTGTTTGCCGCTATCCTCTCGTCCGTCATCGTCGGCCCGCTCTATGCCTGGGCGATTCGCCGTCAGCCAGGGCTCGACATTGGTGGCATCCTTAGCAAAGCCGGTCTGCTCGCCAGCATCCAGGGCCAGGATCGCTGGGATGTAATACCAGAACTGTGCCAGCGACTCCCCCACGGGTTGGCCCCCCAAAGCCAGGAAGAGATCCAGCAAGCCGTGCGTGAGCGCGAGGAGCTGATGGGCACCGGATTGGAAGGCGGCGTGGCCGTGCCGCATGCGCGCTTGCCAGGACTGCAAAAGCCGGTTATTCTCTTTGGGCGCTCGCAGCATGGGATCGAGTGGGATTGCCGCGATGGCGTACCCGTTAAGTTTGTCTTTCTTATCCTGACCTCAGAAGAGCAGACCGACGTCCAGATTCCTATCCTGTCCGCCATCGCCATGGCCATGACCAACGACGATATTCGCACCAGCATCGAAACCACATCAGCCAGCGACCTTCACAAGACACTTTCACGCGCACTGCGCGACGCCTCCAAGAAACGCCGCAGCTGACACGCCCTTTCCTCCCATCGAACAGTGACCACCCCATGAAGAAAACGTTCAGCCTCACCCATAAGAAGATCAAACCGGCCCGCGTGGCAGAAGGCATTCGCTGCGAGATCAACCGTTACCTCAAACGCGAGCGCCGCCGCGAGTTGCCCGAGGGCAAAGATTTCTGGGACTTTGACTGCCGCTATGGCGCGACCGAGGCCGAGGCCAAGACGATTCACGTGACCGAACTAAATGCTTCGGTGATGGCCGCCGAAGCCGCGAACCTCGGATCCTGCTACATCGAGATTCTTCGCAAGGCTGCTAAGCGCACCAAGAAGCCCGAGTAAGTCTGCGCAGATTTCTGTGTGTTACTCTTAATCTTGACGCCCTCCAGTTAGACCATTCATCCTCGCTCCGCCATCATTCAGCGTCGCTATCGGGCC
>DMTJ01000188.1:0-1042 GCA_003477185.1 Lentisphaeria bacterium | reverse complement strand
AGTCCTTGCTCTGCCTGCGCCGTCCTGACTAGCAACGTCGCTACGCCTCCGCCCAGCGACAGGCAGCCATAGAAGCCCTCGTCCCAGATTTTCAGGTCGGGGGCACTCAGGCATTTGCGCATTGCGCGTAAAACTCAGCCTTCCATGCGGGACACGTGGTTGCCGATCACGTACTTCGGCTCACGCGGCACAATTGCCAGGCCGTGCAAGTGGTCCGGTATCACGGCGGTCACGCACAACTCGTAGGCTGGGTCTTCTTCGGCGATCTTGCGTCAGGCCTCCATGAGTCGCTCACCAGCAGGCTCGAGCCCTATGATAGGCGACAGCCATGGTCTTGGCTTGAGTGTGCCAAAGGTGACAAAGTGGGAGCCCTTCCCGCGGTAGTCATACCCGCGTACTCTCACATTTCCCATGTGGCTATTCCTCTTACGTTCTCTATGATGTCCGCCGCAAGCGACGGTATGACCTGGCTCTTCAATCCTCGGGCCCATCCGGCCCGTCTTGCTTGTCGAAGGCATTGCGCATCCGGTCGACGATCGCGCCTCCGCCTTTACGGTCTCCTCGATCGGCACCGCTCGATGAAGGCGAGCGATGGAGCGGGTCGTGGACAACGTCTCATTCTTGGAAGGATTGCTGAAGGTGTACTCGACGTACTTGCCAACGCGGACGCGGTCAAGATGCTGAAGGGGACGCTCGTCGTAGACCTGCTCATCGTTCAGAAAGGTGCCGTTGCGGCTGCTGTAGTCGACCAGAGTGAAGGTGGACTCGTCGTACTTGCGGACACCGGCGTGCTCGCGACTGATATCGGCGATGTGCTCGATGATGCAATGGCAGGAGGTCGAGCGCCCAATCAGGTTCAGCGGATGGGAAAGGTGAATCGTCTCGTCTGCACCATTTCGAATCAAGTCAGCCACCGTCGCGTGTCTCCAGGATTCCACCAAGTGCGCAATAATGTTGCGCAAACTCTGGAAAAGTAACGCCTGAGGCTTCTGCTGTCGAGATTTTAGTCTCGCCTTCTGCCTGGCTAGCGGCAATTGCCAAG